>JASJGU010000342.1:0-4812 GCA_033791385.1 Desulfuromusa sp. | reverse complement strand
AGGAGTAAGCCACCGCCGCTTGCACCATTGGGTCCTGCTGCAAAAGCAGAAGAAGAAAAAGTGATCAGGGCGATTAAGGTATTACGTAAAGTGTTTTTCATGGCGTCCTCCGCATTTATGTTTGTTTGCTTTTTGTTTCGCTAATGACTTGATATAAAGCAGTGTCCGTGCCAAGTTTTTAAAATAAAATCGAAAACAAATACAACTACTTGAATTTGTATATAAATAAATTTTTCAACAGCCAAATAGCCCACCTATTCATAATAGTTCCTGTATAAAGATGACATACAGCTGGAGGGATAAAAAAGCTAGGCAGCAGACACCATAACCAATTGAAATTAAAGAAACTTTCACTCAAATATAAATTGTATATTTTTTTATCTGGTAAATATTTTAATTATGCGCAGAAAAGGAAGGGGTTATTGGTGTTTAGAGCTTGGGCTGTTTTGCCATCGCCGCCTCGACCAGCAATCCGATCGGAATGGCCAAGGCGATAGTGACCAGCGCGCGTCCGAGGGCAAACGGCCAGCCAAGAAACTCCACTTCAAGGGGGATCATCTGCAATTTAACCGCATAACTGGTTAGAACAATCGTAATGACCGCCCAGCGAGCACCACGCTTCTGAATTTCCATGAGCAAAGGAAATATAATGTAAGCTGGTCCGATCAACAGAGTGCCACATAATGCTGCAATCACAAGACTCTTTATTCCTCCTTCAGGACCCAGCAGGCGAACGATAACATCCCTGCCAATCCAGATCTGCAACAACCCGACCAAGCTGAAAACAGCAATAATCAATAGGAGAACAGATGAAAAAGTGGTCGCCGCAGTGGTCAAAGCCCGCTCAGCTCGTTCCGGGCTGGTCAGAAAGACCAAACCATAGATAAGAATGGTCGTGACAAATAGCCATTGGGCACGGAGCAGCGGCATCATCATAACAGCAACCCCAAAATCAGCCCGGACAGCATGGCGGCGATAAGGGTGATGCCATTACGCAGCAGAGCAAAGCGTGGACCAAAGGTTGCCGCTTCAAAAGGCATAGTGATAACCCCAACAGAAATCCAGCTAAAAATGAATGCGGCAATAGCCGGCGGCCAGGCACCGGCATTAAGGAGAGTTTCTGCCAGAGGGTAAGCTGCCAGAGGTGGCCCGATGGAAACAGCACCGGCAAAAGAGCTGATAACAAGAGAAAACAGGCCACTCGACTTGCCAAGAAAATGGGCAATCAGTTCCGGGGGAATAAATTCCTGAAACAAGCCGACAAGCCCAAAAATGGCGATGAGAAACGGCAATAATTTAAGCAAAGATTGCCAGGACAGTCGAAGCGATTGAAGAACTTTACTTCGATCAATAGGCCACAACAACGTGTAGCAAATGATGATAATAACTAGGTATATCAACCCGACTGAGAACATATGATTCCCTGCCTGAAGGATCAGGCAACTCGGTTTTGTGGGGCAGCATTTTGAAATGCAGCAATATTGGCAACCACAATATCGAGCAAGCGTTGTCGCGCCTCAACGGTCGCCCAGGCGATATGTGGGGTGATAAGACAGTTTGGTGCAGAAAACAGAGGATTGTCGCCATCTGGTGGTTCCTGAGACAGAACATCCGTGGCATAGCCCCCGAGATAGCCTTCTTCGAGTGCTTCGGCAACGGCCACTTCATTGATGAGCTGGCCACGACCGGTATTGATCAATATTGCTCCTTGCTTGACGCGTGCCAGGCGAGCGGTATTAACTAAGTTCTCGGTTTTTTCTGTGAGTGGACAATTAAGGCTGATGATATCGGAGTCTGAAAACAATTTATCAATATCGACAAATTCAAACTCTCCTTTTTGCTGATACTTTTCTGGATGAGCGGTCTGTACCAGAACCTGCATGCCAAAGGCTTTTGCAATGTGTGCCACCTGTTGACCCACCTGTCCGTAGCCAACCACCCCAAGGGTTTTCCCCGTCAGCTCAATCAGGGGACGATCCCTGAAACTGAAGTCAGTGCAAGTGACCCAATCTCCTTTTTTGACCATTGCAGCATGATGGCCGACCTGTTGGGTCATTTCCAGCAGCAGGGCAAACACCATCTGCACCACCGATCCGGTGCTGTAACCGGGAACGTTTGTTACGATGATATTATGCAGTTTAGCCGCCTCCAGATCGACGATATTAACCCCAGTGGCTAGCACACCGATATATTGCAGTTTGGGCAACCTGGCTAAGGTGTCAGCAGAAATGACGGTTTTATTGGTCAGTATTATCTCCGCATCGCGGGCGCTATCTACAATCTGTTCGATGCTGGTACGTGGATGAATAACACACGATCCCAATTCTTTTAACGGAGCCCAATTGAGGTCTCCGGGATTAAGGGCGTAACCATCCAGAACAACGATTTTCATAATCAATCCTTTTTTATAGTGCCGCTGCCGAACAGTTCAGACAGTGCTTGTTTTTCTTCTGTGGTGACAATATCAACACTTGGGAGTTCCGCATGGCAGACCCGATTGCGCCCGGTTTCTTTTGCCTGGTAAAGATATTTATCGGCCTGCTTAACCAACTCTTCTACGCTGGTTTGCTGCTGTCCCATGTAGGTTGTAATACCCAGACTGACGGTTATTCTCAGAGGTTGTCCGGCAACGTCCAAAGGGGACTTTTCTATTCCACGCCTGATTCGTTCAGCAACCGGAAGGCAGGCCGCCAGATTGGTGTCGGGCAGGATAACGGCAAATTCTTCTCCACCGTAACGACAGGGAATATCCAGCTTGCGCACGGTTTTCTGCAGGAGTAGAGAAAGATGGACCAATGCTTGATTGCCAACTTCATGTCCCCATTGATCGTTAACCTTTTTGAAAAAATCAATATCTAACATAATCAGGGATGTTGGCAGCCCGCTGCGCTGGGTTCGTTCAATTTCTTGTTCCAACGCATGGAGAAAATAGCGATAGTTGGCAATACCGGTCAGGGGATCAGTTCGTACCAGACTGGATAACTCTTCTAAATTCAGGCGTAATTCGGCAACCTCAGTCGCAATTGGGCAGTCAGTTTCACCGACGGGACAGATTGGAGAAGACTGTTGGGGCGGAGGTGGTTCTTCTTGATTAAGAATCATGCTGCTTTTATATGCAAATATCGATCAGGGATCAATCGATATTTCAAATAAAGCTGGCTTGGCCATCGTATGATGCACTCACAAAAAGTAATAAGATGGCTAAGTAAAACTGTTGGCCGCAAAGCGCGGGCGGGATCAATTCAGGGCTTCGGAGAGTTCGGCGCTTTGCTGCAAAGCCTGTTCGATCAGTGGCAACAGTGTTTCGTTATCAAGTTTAAATAATCGTGCGGCAACCTGTGCCAAGTCGGCGGCAGAATCTTTTTCCAGATTCCCTTCCATCAATGCAGCGATTTTAACGGAAACGGGGATATCCTGACTTTCCGATTCATGATGCTCCCCGATTCCCACAATCAAGGACGCGGGGAATCCCCAGTGCTCAGCCATCTGCGCACCAAGAGTTGCATGATCGATCCCGAATAGCTGCAGCTCCTGTTCCGCCAGATCAATTTGTTCGGTTTGCCAACGTTGATAAAGAATCCGATAGCGATCCCCTTCACGGTTTGCCAATACCGGGATCGCTATGTTTTGTAGTAAGCCGATAGTAAAAACATCACTCTGAGTGTTTGGGTGCAGGGTAGTTGCCAAAATTCGCGCCACAGCTGCTTGACGGGATGCTGTTTTCCAGAATTGGGTCATGTCGAACCAGGACGCTTGTTTATTCGTAGCCAGGTTATTTTTTACGGCGACCGAAAGAACCAGCGATTCCAGGCGGCCGCGCCCCATCAGATTGACGGCGTGTTTGATGTTACTGACCTGGCGCGATAAGCCAAAGGCGGATGAATTAACCGTTTTGAGAACCCGGATATGCAGGCCGGGATCAAGTTCCAGTTCCGTGGCAAGTTCGTTAATACCAATTTCAGGGTTACGCAGTTTGCCGAGCAGCCTGATCACTGCTGATGAGAAACTGGGGATATCGAATTCTGCCAGATCCGTTGTCGGTTTTTTCTTTTTGCCAAAGATAAAAGCCATATCTCCCTGCTACTCCCCACGTCGTGCCAGTTTGTTAGAAAAAATCGAAAGAAGTCCACCAAGCATGATATAGCCGGTTGAGACTTCGAGCATGACGACAATCTGCCCGCCGATACTATTAGGCGCAACATCCCCGAAACCAAGAGTGGTCAGAGTGACGACACTGAAATAAAGTGGCGATAATGCAGTTGGATAAGAGCCATAATCGATACCGACCAAGCTGTAAAAAAAGGCAAATACAACGAGCAATAGACCGATACAGCAGCACCAGCGGAACATGCTACGACCACAATCGCAAGTCCATAGCCAGGGATAATAAAGGATACTGGAGATCCGGTTGTAGGAACGGAACTCCTTGATGAAGTTCTGATCAACAATTTCCCGGCGCATCAAATAGGCGCCGGAAAAATTAACATCACGGATATCGACGCCAATCCAGTTGGCCGATTTAAATTGTCTCATCATCCTTAATCGAGCATGGCGTAAGTCGGCATTGCTGAAGTTTGCGTTGCGGATATTGGATAGCGATAGCTCCGCATAGCGAAGGTCCGCTTCTGTCAGGTCAGTGGCAAGCAGATTGGCTTCACGCATCCGGGTATGGTGAAGATTGGCGCAACTCAGGTTGGCATGCTCCAGATTCGCTTGGGTTAGAGTTGCATGTTCAAGATTGGTTCTGAACAGGCTTGCACGACTCAGATTTGTTCTGCCAAAACCGGCTCGTTTGCAGTTTGCTCCATCCAA
>JASJGU010000341.1:0-2579 GCA_033791385.1 Desulfuromusa sp. | reverse complement strand
TTTGCCCCGTGTTCTCCCTCCTGACGCGGGGCTATTTTTTTGCTCTTTCAAAATAACTAAATCAAATCCCCTTAAAAACCTTCAGTAGATGCGGCACCAACTGCTTCTTCCGTGACAACACCCCCTTAAGGCGATAGAGGTTTTTATCTTCTTGCGGATAATTGATGAGGTAGGGCAATTCATCCGGCCCAGCTGTGAGCAGTAAACTGGTCTCCATAACAATATCGGTCACCAGTAAAGCAGCCAATGCATAACCTTTCTCAGATCTCACCTTTTGCAACTCTGTTAACAATTCTGCCGCGCGTTGATGGAAAGAGTGAAAGTTAACCACCTCAACCTGTCCCAATCCGAGCAGATGGTCACCGGCAGTATATTCCTTAAAATCGGTTATCAGCAGATCATGGGCCGATACACCACTAGCCATTGTGCTACCTGATGCAAATAGCTCTGCTCCAAACTCCTGATGCTGCAGCCCTGAAAGGGCCTCTAGCCAGGAGATCAATTGCCTATCCGTTTCTGTGGTGGTTGGGGATTTCAGAATGACTGTGTCGGAGAGCAACCCGGCAAGCAACAGTCCTGCGATTCTAGGTTCTGGATCAATTCCTGACTGCTGGTAAAGGGTCGTCACCAGTGAGCAGGTACTCCCCAAAGGCTGATTGATAAACCGAATTGGCAGATCGGTGTGGAAATTCCCCAACCGGTGGTGATCAATCACTTCTAAAACTTCAACCTTTTCCGCCCCTGGAACCGCTTGCGACAATTCATTGTGATCGACCAAAATCAATTTAACCGGAGAGCTTTTGATCAAATGACTCTTGGTCGCAATCCCCCAGACCCGTTCATCAGGAGAAACTACTATTGCTCCCGGGTTTCTACTGTGCTGCAACTTAAATTTGAGATCATCCAGTAAATCATTAGGTGCAACCTGCAGAAAATCATCTTCGATTAACTCTCCGACCGGAGTCGCCATCCGGGTCAGCCAAACACAGTTGGCCGTATCGTAAGAGCTGATAAGAACAGAAACTCCATTTTCATAGGCTGTTTCCAAAAGGTCTGCACTAACATTAGATTTACCGGAAATGATAAGTAAACGAACACCAGCTTCAATTGCCATTTTCTGGATACCAACCCGATCACCGGTGATCAGTATGGTCTGTTTCGGATCAATCTCCTCGACCCAGCTACTGAAACTTGATTCGCAGCGCGCCCCGACATAAAGGTTGAAATCCTCAACCTGGTTCCTATCCACAAGATGATGTGCCGTTGCAGCTAAGCAGGTCTGGATAGATGCGAGAGAAGCACGGACCCGGCGAATTTTATCCAGTTCCGGCACAAGAAAAACTTCTGATGCGGTTTTGAGTAGCAACATTCCCTTGGGGTGAAATTCATCATCAACGACCGGAAGCATACGGATATGATGCTTGTGGTAAAGTTCGATCGCTTTCGACATCGGAGTCGATTCATGAATAGTAATAACTTCTTCGGTAACCACATCCTTGATTCTCGGATGCACATCTGCCAGCAACTTCGGAACCTGTACGCCAAGGCGGTCGAGAACAAATTCAGTCTGCTGATTCAGATTTCCAGCCCGAGCAGGTTGCACATTCGACATTCCCTGTAAGCGCCGTAATTCAGCATAAGCAATAGCACTACAAATCGAATCGGTATCTGGATTTCGATGACCGACGACATATATTTTCTCTGAAATTCCCATCAAACAGACTCCTAAAAATAAATCCATCACAAATACATTGATTTAGCGCAATACACCTTTGACATCACCTAGACCAATGACATTTTTAATAATCCCCCGAGCCAAACGATTTTTCTCATCAAAACCAACAAAAAGCTCACGTCCGTTTGTTTTAAAAATTGATGGATCGACCAAGACTTTACAGACGGTTATTTTTTTAGAAAAAAACTTCTCGTTTTTACCTGTCAGTTCATTGATTGGAACAACTACTATTTCTTCAACACCCTTACGATGCAAAGTAGGAATGTGGATTGAGTCTTTATTGAACGGACCAAAAGCACCAAGCCTGATGTTGTAAAAAGCACTTAAAATGTCAAACACCGACTCACCAGTTTCTAATAAAAACTGTTCATCAGCAACAACACGTTGAGATTTTAATTTTTTGTAATGGACTTGGCGGTTTAAAAAATCAAAATCATAAGTCGTATTTTTTTCTTTACGACTTTCTCCCGTGCCTTTGAAAGTATGGGAACTATGCACTAATGGGCGTAAAAACCCATCGGCATCAATTTCCATCAAAGTCTGATATTTCTCTACCCGATGACGAGTGACAAAAGCCGCAAACCCAAGTGTTTTTGCCTCCATCGTTGCCAGATAAGTCCCTGGCTGTTCACCTCGTTCCAGACGAATACTCCCCTCTGCCAACCGGTCAAACCAAAGAAATGAGATATCGTAATCCATCCGTTCACCAACTAAATTTTCTACCGGATGAACAACGGAGCCCGCAAAAACAACTCCACCAGCGAACAAAATCACAAAGATAGCGAATAATATGATAAAAAATGAACTGTTTTTGTTAAACATGTGGCTAACCTAACCGATTCCT
>JASJGU010000340.1:0-17431 GCA_033791385.1 Desulfuromusa sp. | reverse complement strand
GTTGTCCAGATGCTCACGCGCAGCCAGAGTGATCGCCCCCAGCGATTCAGGCTCATCCATCTCACCATCACCCAGCAGCGCCCAGACCTTGCGCCCGCTCGCCTTCCTTAACCCTCGATCGACAAGATAATGATTAAAACGGGCTTGATATATCGCACTAATCGAGGTCAACCCCATCGACACGGTCGGAAACTCCCAGAAATCTTTCATCAGGAATGGGTGGGGATAAGAAGACAATCCACCCTGCGGATTCAGTTCGCGGCGGAAATTCTCCAAATCCTGATCGGTGAGTCGCCCCTCCAAAAAAGCTCGGGAATAGACCCCTGGAGCGGCATGCCCCTGGAAATAAACCATATCGCCGAGAAAATCATCCGTTCTGCCACGCCAGAAGTGGTTGAATCCGACCTCCCAAAGTGTCGCGGCCGAAGCAAACGTGGAAATGTGCCCACCGATCCCGGCAGACTCGCGGTTCGCCCGGACGACCATGGCCATGGCGTTCCAGCGGACGATCGACTTAATCCGCCGCTCTATCTGCCGATTTCCGGGGAAAACTGGTTGCTGTGCATGAGGAATTGTATTGATATATGGAGTGTTCGCAGTAAATGGAATACTGACGCCCTGTTCCTGTGCGCGTATCTGCAATTGTCGAAGGATCTGCAGCACCCGCTCCGGTCCCTGCTCTTTCAGGACATAATCGAGTGATTCACGCCATTCTTGGTTTTCTATTTCCTGAAGTTCTTTTGGTTTTTGCGGATTCTGTACTGCCATAGAGTTCAGCTCCTTTTATCTGATCAGCATGATAAATATGACTAAAATAATACACTATTATCTCAGCGGCGTCAGGTTAGTGGAAAAAAGAATTAAGAAAGGAATGGGATTTTTGAAAGGGGGGACATTGATGAAGCTGTTGAGGTTCTGGATCCGACAAAAGTTTTTTCAACTTATCACCCGATAAGGGCCGGTCGCATAGCTGCGAAATTGCAGGTTTCCGTCTGATTCCAACAGGGCAATGATCCGGTCACGATTGATCGGATGAGAAACCCGTCGACCAGCTTCCGCCTCTGTACACCATTCAACATATGGGGTTTCTTCACTGGGGGTTAACTTGCCTGACGCGTAACGGGAGGTAAAACAGAAAATCATCGTGGCGGGCTCGGAAACCTTCGACCAGATAACTGCCAACTTTGCGTGACTGATTGTCACACCTGTCTCCTCCAAGGTCTCACGACTGAGAGCAAATATGAGGCCTTCACCTTCTTCAACTCTCCCTTGGGGCAATTCCCACCCGCGGATATGATGTTTAACCAGGAGAATTTGGTTCTGCTCATTGCGGATCAGACAGCTGACCACCAGGACATGCTTCGGCTGAGCTATCAATTGATCTCTCCGTCCTTGGGCACAGGTGCCTCGACACGACTCTGCAAAGATTCTTCCGGAAGATCTTTCGGCAGCAGAACCCAGAGACGTCCACTCTGCTTCATTCTGCCGGCAATTTCTCCGGCATCATTGCCCATTCCCCAGAAAAAATCAGCCCGCACCTGCCCTTTAATAGCACCGCCAGTATCTTGCGCCACCATCAATTGTTGCAATGGATATTCCGTCCCCGGGAACGTGGTGGAAAGAAATACCGGAGCTCCCAGGGGAATAGTGCGTGGATCAACGGCAAGACTGCGTAAAGCAGTCAGTGGGACTCCCAGAGCTCCTGGGGGTGATGTAAATTCAGCAGAAAGCTCGCGAAAAAAAACATAACTAGGATTTTCCGCCAAGAGTTGTTTACCAGCTTCTGGATTTTCCTCAACCCAGCGTTGGATATTCTGCATCGACATCTGGTCTCGGGTCATCGCATTACGCTCCAGCAACAGTTTCCCGATGGATCGATATGGGTGACCATTCTGATTGGCATAATTGACCATGACCAGTTCACCATCCGGTAGGCGGATGCGACCAGAGCCCTGGATGTGAAGAAAAAATAGCTCGACCGGATCTTTAACCCAGAAAATTTCCTGCCCGGCAAGAGGATTGTCGCCGTTGTCAATTTCCTCACGTTCAAAAAACGGTACCACTCGATTGCCGACAATCCGACCTCGCAGACGATAATTGCTCAGTTCAGGGTAGAGTTCATCCAGAGCAATAATCAGCATGTTGTCCGGTTGACTGTAGAGTGGATATTTATATTCTTCAGTTGCTGTACGGCTGCCAAACAGTTCCGGACCATAATAGCCAGTAATTAAACCATCAAGGCTGCCATCTTCGTTACGCACTTGATACGGCTGAAAAAACTGCTCAAAATATTCGCGGGCCGTCTGCTCCCCAACTGGCGAAATAATAACGGCCTCAGAACAGACTTGCTGCCACCGTTCACGCTTCCCGATAGCTCGACAACTTTTCTGAAAAGTTTCCAGAGCAGCAACGGGATGATCCAGTAGCCAGCCATCAACCTGATCCCACTCAACCGGCATCAAGGCTTCAACATTGACGACCGGCAACTCCATCGGGGGCTTGCTGACTTGCGAGGGTGTACTGACGCAACCAGCCAGAAAAATGATTAAACTGCTGATAAAAACAAAATGTTTCATAATCTTCATTCCGATAAGGGTTCTTATCAATGTAGGATGAATGCTTCCATCACAACATATCGATCGGATCAACATCAATATTCAAATTAACCTGCCGTGGCAATTGCTTAATCACATCGTCAAGACGATTCAGTAGTCGTCTGAGAGCAGGCCGAGCCGTTGACTTCAGTAAAATCTGATAACGACTTTTACCACGCAGCCGCGACAGTGGACAAGGACTGGGACCGAGAACCTCTACAGATTTAGCAATATTGTTCAAATAGATAGCAAACTGGTTAGCTGCAGCTTTAACTTGATGATTATTATTCCCGGAAAAAACCAGATTAACCAGGTAACCACAAGGAGGATAACCAAGTTCCTGCCTGAAAGGGAGCTCTTGCTGATAAAAATTTCGGTAGTTCTGCTCTGCAGCACAAGTCAATGCGTAGTGATCGGGATTGAATGACTGAATAAAAACCTTACCACCACCACTGGCTCGCCCGGCCCTGCCAGCAACCTGGGTGAATAGAGAAAAACTCCGTTCGCCAGAGCGAAAATCGGGAAAATTAAGAATACTGTCAGCACCTAACACGCAGACCAGAGCGACACCGGGGAAATCGTGCCCTTTTGCTATCATCTGGGTACCAACAAGAATATCAATGTTACGTGCCAGCATTTCGGTCGAAATTTTCTGATGCGCCCCCTTACGACTGGTGGTATCTCGATCCATGCGAGCAATTGTGGCGGACGGAAACAGCTCTCCCAGCTCCTGTTCCAGTCTTTCAGTTCCAGCACCCTGAGGTTCAATATTCAAACCCTGACACTTATGACAGTGCTTTGGAACGACATCAGCATAATCACAATAATGACAACGCAATTGTCGGCCATGCTGATGATAGGTCAAGGTAATTTCACAATTTGGGCAATGAAAACTTTCACCACAGTCAGCACACAACAAAAAAGGAGAGAAACCACGCCGATTCAGCAACAGCAGAACCTGCTCGCGTTGCTCCAATGCCAGCTGAATGGCCTCAATCAGAGAATTGGACAACACCCCCTCAACGACCTGATCCTTTAAATCGATCAACTCAACCTTCGGCAAATCCCCACCATGGACACGTTTATCTAACGTTAATCGGGTCAACGCCCCGTGCTCACTGCGATAGTAACTGGCAAATGAAGGCGTTGCGCTACCAAGCAATACCGGGCAATCTTGTTGTTGGCCGCGAACCAAAGCCAGGTCACGAGCATTATAACGAAAACCCTCACTCTGCTTATAGCTTGACTCATGCTCTTCATCGACCACAATCAGACCAAGATTCTGCAACGGCGCAAAGATAGCTGAACGTGCTCCAATAACAATTTGGATGTTATTGCGCAATATCTCTCGCCAAGCATCATAACGCTCACCGGCAGACAGTCCGCTATGCAAAACAGCAATCCGGACCCCCCTAGGTTCAAATCTAGCCCTGAATCTAGCAACTAATTGAGGGGTCAATGATATTTCCGGAACCAGAATCAATGCCTGCCGATCAGTCATCAGGCATTGTTCAACCGCTTGCAGATAAACTTCAGTCTTACCGCTGCCAGTAACGCCATGCAGTAAGAACCCCGCAAAACAATTCTGTCTAATTGATGGTGTAACGTTTTCGACTGCATTATTTTGCGCACTATTAAGGGTCAGGCATTTATCATCAGGTAATTTTTCTGTCAAAAAAGGATCCCGTAAAAGCTCTTGCTCACCCATCTCCAGCGCACCAATTTCAACCAGCCGTTTCAGTGCTGCATAAGGGGAAGGGAAATGCTCACGAATCTGGCCAAGTCCAACGGATCCATGCTGAATGATAAACTGCAACAGCTCCTGCTGTATCTTGCCACGTGGCTGAATATCTTGCTTCAATGGGGTGTAGAGAGATTCCGTCAGAATTTTTGTCGTTGCTTTTTCGCTGCCAAGACCCGCTGGAAGCGCAGAACGCACCACTTGCCCGACAGGATGACAGTAATAGTCGGCTGCCCAACGCAGCAATTTAATCAATTCAGGAGTTAATACTGGTGCCTCGTCGAGCAATTCCTGGATATCTTTTAAATCTTCAGCCTGACCCTGCCGCAGGGCAAGCAAGAAGCCGATAGTTGCTCGACGGCCAAATGGTATTTTGATCCGCATTCCAACTTGAGCGGTATCAATCAGGTGCTCAGGCACCCGATAAGAGAATAGCTGTTTAAGTGGTACACTTACAGCGATGTCAGCAATCAATTCTGGCAAAACAATTCTCTTTCAGCACAAGGAAATCCCCCGGTTATATTTACCACAATGAGTCATCTGCAGGTATGGATGTTTTATATATCCACAGATGATATTTGAATCCCCTTGGCACAACAAAAGAAAGACGGCCCGATTCAGAAAAAAGAATCAAGCCGCTGATTGTATGGAAAATAGTGATTTAGAGGGTAAAAGGCGGACATTACCCAGGCCGTCCCGCATGGTCATTCCTTACCGGAACAGTGCTAAGACAACGCCGAATGGAGTTCTTTGTATAGCTTGAATTTACCACGCGAAACTATGCCAGCGCATCCACTGCCAACTTGTATTTTGGATCCTCCATATAATTCACATCAATGATGGATGAAGCGTTATCAAGAAGTTTGCGGCAATCTTCACTCAAATAACGAAGGCGCACAGTCTTTCCAACTTTTGCATATCGCTCTGTAAGTTTATTCAATGCTTCAATGGCAGAGTGATCAACCACTCTTGATTCCCTGAAATCTATGACGACCTCCTGTGGGTCATTCAATATGTCAAATTTTTCCTGAAATACCGCAATAGAACCGAAAAACAGCGGTCCGAAAATTTCATAATGTTTTGCACCGTGTTCGTCTAAGTGCTTCCTTGCGCGAATCCTTGTCGCATTTTCCCAGGCAAACACAAGAGCCGAAATCACCACACCAATAAGAACGGCCACCGCCAGGTTGTGGAAAACTACTGTCACCAAAGCGACTAGGACCATGACGAACACATCAGCGGCAGGGACTTTGCGGATAATTCTCAAACTGGCCCATTCGAAGGTGCCAATAGCCACCATAAACATAAGGCCGGTCAGCGCAGCCATGGGAATTTTTTCGATCAGCGGCGCGCCGACAAGGATGAAAAGAAGGAGTGCGATAGCTGCGGTAATCCCTGATAAACGTTTCCTGCCGCCAGAGCTGACATTGATAATACTTTGCCCAATCATCGCACAGCCACCCATTCCGCCGAAGAATCCCGTGACCAAGTTGGCAGTGCCCTGGGCAAGACATTCTTTATTACCGCGTCCACGAGTTTCCGTCATTTCATCAATCACGGTTAAGGTCAAAAGGCTTTCGATTAAGCCCACCAGAGCCATGATCAGTGAATAAGGGAAGATGATCGAAAGAGTCTCAAAGGTCAACGGCACTGAAGGGATGTGAAACTGAGGCAAACCACCCGAGATTGAAGCAATATCACCCACGGTTCGCGTCGGAACTTCGAAATAGATGACAACAACGGAAACTGCCACAATAGCCGCAAGTGATGCAGGAACGACTTTGGTGAACTTAGGCAAGAAGTAGATGATAGCCATGGTCACCAGAACAAAACCTAGCATTGTCCATAACGGCTGACCACTTAACCAAGAGGACGGACTATCCGCTCCGATGACTTTAAACTGGTTGAGTTGCGACAAGAAAATCACCATGGCCAAGCCATTGACAAAACCAAACATGACGGGGTGCGGCACCAGGCGAATAAATTTGCCGAGACGCAGAAAGCCAACACACATCTGTATGATTCCCATCAGGACGACTGCCATGAACAGGTATTCAACACCATGTCTGGCGACTAAACTGACAACGACTACTGCTATGGCACCTGTTGCACCGGAAATCATGCCAGGCCTGCCACCCAAAAGGGCAGTAGTCAGACCGATAATGAATGCCGAATAGAGCCCAACCAGGGGGCTAACATTGGCGATGAGTGAAAAAGCAATGGCTTCTGGAACCAAGGCGAGAGCGACCGTTAGTCCGGATAGAAATTCATTTTTAGCGGTGAGGCGTGAACTTTTCATTGTTTCAATAAATGTCATACGGTTCCATTCTTTCTTTCAAAAATGTATTTCTTCCTCGCAAGCAACGCGGTACCCAGACAGGCAAGAGTGCATGACCTTGCCACGCGTGGTGATGTGATAAACCACGGCAATCTGCGTTTCCCCTGATGCTTACAGCGGGATACTTCGGTTGTGTAGATGCAAATATGTTATCTGGAGTCTGGTACTTGTCAGGCAGTGGTGTATGTGGGAAACACTGATTGAGAAGAGAGCGGCAGAAACGAGCTGCTGTATTTATCAGGTTGCATTATTCAAATCAAGGTATTTGTTTTATTTCGAAAGAAGTGTGCAGAGCGAAGCACCTATGGTTTAGCGCTTGAGGAAATAGCAACGAATGTTTTTTGCTCCTTAAACAGCCTATTCAATGCATATAATACAGGGATTGAAACGAGTAGCTCCCCTGTCCCAATAATTACCCGCTCGCCCTCAATAGCCAAGAAATTCCAACAAGCGATTAATCTCCTTCATCAACTCAGAAAAATTCTCTCCTGACAGACTCTGGGCACCATCACAAAGGGCCTTAGCTGGATCAGGGTGAACCTCCATCATTATTCCATGAGCTCCGGCAACCAGAGCTGCCTTGGTCATGACCGGAACCAGCATCCGCTTCCCGGTGGCATGGCTTGGATCCACGATAATTGGCAGATGACTCATTTCCCGAATTAACGGCACAACAGATAGATCCAGCGTATTGCGAGTTGCCTTTTCAAAGGTACGAATGCCACGCTCGCAGAGGACAATGTTGCGATTTCCCTCAGCTAGAATATATTCTGCTGCCGCCAGAAATTCTTCAATCGTCGCACTCATGCCACGCTTAAGCAATACCGGATGCTTGGTTTTACCAACCTCTTTGAGCAGGTCAAAATTCTGCATATTGCGCGCCCCGATCTGCAACATATCCGCATGTTGACAGACCGCATCCAGCTGCTCTATCCGCATCACTTCGGTGACCACTGGCAAACCATATGCTTTGCCGGCCTGATGCAAATATTTCAAACCTTCGATCCCCAGTCCCTGAAACGAGTGCGGACCAGTCCGTGGTTTAAAAGCTCCCCCACGTAACATTTGCCCCCCACCGGCCCTGACCTCTTTGGCCGCAACCATCATCTGCTCTTCTGTTTCGATTGAGCAGGGTCCGGCAATAATCACCGGCTTCTGGCCATCACCGAATTTAACCCCGGAAACATCGACCACGGATGCTTGCGGGTGAAAATCACGCGACGCCATTTTATAAGGTTTGCTGACATGGATAGTTTCGCGTACGCCCGGCAGGGTGCGAATCGTTGAATCATCAACATAGCCCTGGTTGCCGAGCACACCAATAGCAGTCCTTAAACTTCCCGGTATCGGCTCCGCCCTCAGTCCCATCGCCACAACCGCCGCGATAATCTGATCTATTTGTTCCTGGGTTGCATGATGGTGCATAACAATAAGCATAAAAAAACTCCTAAAACAGAAAAGGCATGGGTCAGTGCCCCCGCTGCCGTAAATAAACCTCTATTCGCTCCAACGCGATGACGATTTCACCAAACGGACGAGTATAGGAAAAGCGCAAGAAACCTTCAGCTCCTTGACCAAAATCGATGCCAGGAGTCACTGCAACCCCGGTTTTTTCAAGAATATCAAGAGCTAACCGCTGTGAATTGGTATCGATATGACGGGCATCGGCAAGGACGTAAAATGCCCCTTTGGGCTCAAAGTGCACCCCGAAACCAAGGGCACGCAACCGTGCAACCAGCTCCTTGCGGCGTTTATCGTAGACAGCTCGCATATCAGCAACATCATCCTGACATTGTTGCAAAGCGGCAATTCCACCACGCTGGACAAAATGATTTGCGCAAATCAAAAAATTCTGATGCAGAGTCTGCAAAATCCGCACGCAGGAAAGTGGGGCGATCAGATAACCCAGCCGCCAGCCGGTCATCGCGTAGGCTTTTGAAAATCCGCCCAGAACAAAAGCATCCCGGGTAAATTCCAGAATACAGCGTTCGTCACCTTCATAGGTCAACCCATGGTAAATTTCGTCAGAGATGATCGGAATCGATAGGTCAGCCAGGGCCTGCATTTCCTGACCGGATAAGATTGAACCAGCTGGATTGGAGGGAGAGTTGATCAGCAAGCCGCGAGTTTTTTCGGTGATTAATGGCCGAACCTGTTCTGTCCGTGGCTGAAAACCGTCTTTTGCATCGGTCTGCAACGAAACCGGCACCCCCCCGGCAAATTTGACAAACCCCGGATAGCAGGCATAGCCCGGATCGGTCAGAATCAGTTCATCTCCATCTTCCAGAAGAGTTGAAAACAGCAACAACATCAATGGGCTGGTTCCGGAAGAGACGATAACCTGTTCCGGGACAACGGCAACGCCATAATAGTTCTGATAGTGCCGACAGATTTCCTGGCGCAGCTCCAGCAAGCCTAAAGAATGGGTATACGAGGTTGCCCCTTCAGCCAGTGCCTGGCCTGTTGCAGCTAGAATTGCCGGAGGGGTATTAAAGTCCGGCTCTCCCAGACAGAGATAGATAATCTCACGCCCGGCCGCCTCCAGCTCTTTGGCCCGCTCCATCAGTTCCATGGCCAAAAAGGGTTTAACCTGTTGTGCTCGTTTGGAAATTGGAATTTGCATCACATCCTGTCCTCACCATTTCTGTGCGCGCTCAGCTTAATCCCCGCCCCGCATGATTGCAACCCTTTTGCCAGCAGTTCATGACACCTTTGGGAAACGATTGCAATGATCCGGGACTACAGGTAAAGTTGCGGCAAGACATCACCCAAGAGAAATTTATTCAGAATGAAATTTTTAAAAACAACGCTTCTGCTTCTATTTTTCTGTGGAATCATTCCTGCCACAACGATTGCTGCGGAGGATATTTCACAAAAGGATCCGGCTCTGCATCTGATTCATGCGCTGGGCTGCAAAGGCTGCCACCGCATCCATGGTGAGGGCGGTTCTCTCGCACCGGATCTCACCCAGATCGGTAGCCGATTAACTGCGGGACAAATACAAGTACACCTGATTGCCCCGGCAGAGTTCCGAATCAGAGGATTTATGCCAAGCTACAGCTCTCTGACGAAGGATGAGTTACAGCTCATCAGCAATTATCTTTACAACCTCCGTTAACAAAAGAAGACAACATGTCCCAACGAATGACTCTGATTACATCTCCGGTATTTATTCCTGAAGCTCGACTGAAAAAAGCCGGTCATTTTGCCCCACTTTTCGGCAACGACCATCCTCTCGCACTGGAAATCGGCTGCGGAATTGGCGATTTCATTATCCAGATTGCCGAACGCCATCCGGAGCGTAACTTTGTTGCCATCGATATTTTCAATCAGGGTTGCCGCCAGTCATGCAGCCGGATTGAACGTTCTGGTCTGAGCAATATTTTAATGATGCGCATTGAAGCTCGCTATCTGATGCATCAATACCTGGGGAAAGATAGCCTGCAGACGATCTATATTAACTGCCCGGATCCTTGGCCAAAAGAACGGCAACGTAAACGGAGGTTGCTGAATCAGGATTTTCTCGACCTGTCACTCCATTGCTTGCAAGATAATGGTGAACTGAACTTCTGTACCGATTTTGCCGATTACGGCGAATCGGCTGCGGAACTGCTTAGCCAGGATGAGCGGTTTAAAAATCTTGTGCCGACTCCCTATACCCACGATCTTGAACACTATCCGATCTCCAAATATATGCAGCGTTTTCTCGATCTGGGTCAGCCAATCTATCTGTGTCGCTATCGCAAAAAAACCGGCCTCCAGATTGAGGCGCCAAACTTAAGTAAGGGATTCAGGCTCCGCTGGCCTCAGGAAAAAACTTGAACTGGCTCACAGAAAACCTGCCCGGCATCGGTGGAATTTATAAACAAACCCCTGAAGATTTTCAGGTCGAAGAAATCCCCCTTTATTCTTGTTCAGGTCAGGGTGAACACCTTTATCTCTGGATAGAAAAATCGGGAATCACCACCCGCGAGTTATTAACTCAGCTAGCGCGAGGGTTAAAGCTGAAAGATCGCGATCTGGGTTATGCCGGACTGAAAGACGCCCGTGCCTTGACCAGACAAATGGTATCCATACCATTCAATAAATTTGATCAAGTAAAAAAACTGAACCTAAGCAACGCGAAAATACTAAATACCAACCGGCATAGTAATAAACTCCGCCTAGGCCACCTGGCTGGCAATCGCTTTCTCATCACCCTTCGTGAAACCAATGCGGATGCCCCATCGCTTGCCGGAACGATCCTGACACAACTACAAAAACGTGGTGTACCTAATTTTTTTGGCGAACAGCGTTATGGTATTTTGGGAAATTCAGCGCAACTGGGGCGACTGCTTGTACAGAAAGAATTTACCAAATTCTGCCATGAGTTTATTGGTGACCCAGAGTTAATCCGCAATCTGGACTGGAAAAAAGCAGCAGAACACTACCGCCGTGGTGAGGTCCAAGCAGCCCTCGACAGTTTACCTCAAAAGATGCATGACGAGCGGCAGTTACTCCGAATGTTACTCACTGGAAAGTCTCACCAGACAGCCGTATCGGCAATACCACGAAATTTGTTGCGACTATTTCTCTCCGCCGCACAATCATATTTTTTTGATCAGCTGCTCAAACAACGGCTACCCTACCTTGATCGGCTGACCGATGGAGACATTGCCGTCAAACATACCAACGGAGCTTGCTTCAGAGTAGAACTTGCCGCAACTGAACAATCGCGCGTCGACAATTTTGAAATCAGCCCATCCGCACCGTTATTTGGCAGTAAAGTCATGCTTGCTACAGGTGAAACCGGGCAAGCAGAAGTAGCGACGCTGGGAGAAGCCGGATTAACTCTTGATAGCTGGAACCTTGGCCAGGGTTTGACAATGCCGGGAGAACGCCGGCCAATCAGGGTTCCCTTAAGTGAACCCAGGATTACAGGTCATGGAGAGAGTTCTTTAACACTCAGTTTCATTTTACCTAAAGGCAGCTATGCAACCAGCGTCCTGCGAGAACTGATAAAAGAACCTCCGACCCAGTATTGATCCTAAAGAGTAACCTCAACACAGATAAATACATGCTGTTTTATTTGACATCAATAAAACAGCATTCTATAATCTAACCAAGTAGAAAATACTTAATTCAAGCACCTCGATACTGCTTGACAGTGGTTCTCCCCGAAGCTAGAATCGATGCCATTATATATAATAAAAACACATGAAGGGTACAAAGAACATGGTCAAAAAAGACAAATCAGAATACATCATCCAGGCAGTTTCCCACGCTCTCGATCTGCTCGAGCAATTTCATGATGATGTCGATGAGCTTGGCGTTACCGAACTGAGCAAACGTCTGAAGCTGCATAAAAACAATGTTTTCCGACTGCTCGCAACGCTCGAATCACGTGGTTATATTGAGCAGAACAAGGCAACAGAAAATTATCGCCTTGGTCTTAAAGCTTTGGAACTGGGACAAATTTTCATCAAACAGATGGGTCTATTGCGTCAGGCTAAACCAATCCTTGAGCAGATTGTGGAAGAGAGTAACGAAACTGCATATGTTGCTATCTACAAGGAAAACCACATTGTCTACCTTGATGTTGTTGAAACCAACCTCACTGTCCGAGTCGTGTCCCGCGTTGGCTCGAGGCTGCCTGCATATTGTACCGCCGCCGGCAAAGTCCACATGGCACATATGACAGAAGAGGAGCTAGAAGCTTTACTGAGCGATGCGAAACTTGTTCAGCATACCCCGACCACCCTCACCACTACAGAGGTAATTAGTGCTGAGATGGCTAAAGTTCGTGAGCAGGGTTACGCCTTTGACGACGAAGAGCTTGATCTTGGTGTCCGCTGTGTTGCAGCACCAATCCGCGATTACACACGCCGTATTGTTGGTGCCATCAGCATTTCTGGTCCAACCATGCGAATCAGCAATGCACGCACAGAAAGCGAATTGGTTCCCCTGGTTTTAAAAGCATCGGCAGAACTTTCAACACGTCTCGGTTATCCTGCATAGTTGCTATTTTTTTCAAATGTTGAAAGGCTCCTCACTGAGGAGCCTTTTTTGTTTAAACGGAGATTAATAGTTAGTGCAATGGTTTGAGCAGGAAATAGAGTTAGCCCGTAATGAAGGGGTTTCCCATCCCGAAAACCTCCCCTTTTTCTTATCCCCGGACGATCCAAATGGACAAGCTCTCCTGCTCATTCACGGTTTCAGTGCCAGCCCCCGAGAAATGCTTCCCCTTGGGAACATTCTTCGCCACCACAACTTCACTGTTTATGGAATCCGTCTCCCCGGTCACGGTACCAGTCCCGAAGACCTGGCGACCAGACGGGCTGAAGAATGGCTGACAAGCGTTACACACGGCTATCAATCCCTGATCGAAATGGATTTTAAAATCAGTGTTGCTGGATTAAGCACAGGAGCATTATTAGCTTTACAACTGGCCCTACAGCATCGGCTGGATAAACTGATTCTGCTTTCTCCCTTTTTGCAGTTACAACATTTCCTGGCGCCATTTGCCGGATTACTGAGCTACCTGACTCCCTACCAAAACAAAGAGATTTCTGCAGCAGAACGTCCCTTTTATTATCACCAACGCCCCCTTAGAGGCATCGCCCAGATCAACAGACTACGCAGACAGCTACGCGGCAAGCTGAGCTTAATAACGATACCAAGCCTGATTCTTACCTCGACAGGTGATGCCACCATAGCTCAAGGAACTGCAGCTAAAATCTACCAGCAACTTGGCAGCAAAAAAAAGCAGTTTCACTGCTATGGAGCCGAAGTTCCTCACGTCTTGACCACGGCTGAAAATCCACTGCAGCATGATGTCCTACAACGCTGCATCAACTTTCTTGAAGCTCCGGACTGACAACCGTCTTTACTTTTCAACAGGGTAGGATTACGATCCACCCATACGCATAACAATGAGATGGGGAACTCATGGAAACGCGGTCTTTACCAATTCTGCCTTTATCCGTTATATGTACACTCCTTCTGTTAGCAATCACACCAACCTTTTGCTTTGCCGAACAACAAACTGATCTTACCGCAATTGTTGCTGCAGAAAAATTTGTGCAAACCCTCGACAAATCAGATTTTTTAGCGGCATGGAACCAGACAGACCTAGTCAACCAAAGCTATACCGACCATCCTGAATGGTTCAAAAAAATCCTTGCTGTGCGACCACATCTTGGGCAGGTTCTGAATCGCTCCCTCGAAAAACTAAGTCACCATGCAAGCTGGGTTGGGTTACCCGATAGAGACTACCTGCGGGTCAGCTTTACAACTGTATTCCTTAACAAGGCAGATAGTTTGGAAACGGTTGTACTAGTCAAAGAACAGGGCATATGGAGGGTTAGTTCCTTCCATTTGCGCTAATCAAAACTGAGTTATCTGCCATCAGACACTAACTTTGGCCACAGCAGATCAATCTGTTTGAGTGTTTCTGCAACCGACCCTGAATTGTCGATCACAAAGTCGGCACGTGCTATTTTTTTCTGTTGTGACATCTGAGCCGCCATCCGCTGGTGTGCGCCAACCTTACCCAAATCATCCCGAGCCATCAGACGCTTAAGTTGTTCGTCAGCATCAATCTTGACCACTAGAACTTTATCCACGCGGGTTTCCGCCCCGGCTTCAAACAACAGTGGGGCTTCGTAAACAATCAGCGGGATATCAGTTCTTTTCTTTAATTCTTGCAACCTTTCAATCGATTTTTTTGCTATTTCTGGATGGACAATACAATCCAATGCCGCACGGACTTTCACATCGGCAAAAACCATCTGCCCCAATCGGTCGCGATCCAGATGGCCATCATTCTGGAGAATTTCTGATCCGAATAACTCGACTATTTTCTTTAACACAGTGGTTCCTGACTCTACCACCTCGCGAGCCAGTTGATCAGCATCCACGACTACAGCGCCGCGACGAGCCAATTCCTTTGAAACGGTACTTTTACCCGAAGCAATATTCCCAGTAATTCCAAGAATCAAAATATCACCATCCATAGCAAAACACTTCTCCTTGACTTTGTTGATAAATTGGGGATGATCGTAACATCTATGGATGCCTCTGAATACAATTTCAAACGCTGCAAACTCTGTAGAGAGACAGCAGCAGAACCAGCTTACGATCTAAGCGACAGCACCATCTATGTTTGTCGGAATTGCGATTTCCATTTCCTGAACCACCTTGACTGCCTGTCTGAAAAAGCCGGAGAGGAAGGGCACCTCAACGAAATATCGCGACAATACATAGAATCCCGCATTGATGAAAACAACTCCCTACTCCAAAAACGCCTTGAATTTGTTAAGGAACATCTGGATTTATCCCAGTGTCAAACACTTGATATTGGCGCGGGGCTAGGGCAATTCCAATTACTGCTCAACGGTTGTGGTGCCGAAGTTAAGGGCATTGAACCAAGTTATCTTCGCCGAGCATACGCACTGGAAAAAAAATTTATCAACCTCCGCAGCGAACTGGTCGAGCATGATTATTGGCAGACGGAATTTGTCCAATATTTTGACCTGATCACCCTATGGGACGTCATTGAGCATGTCGATTTTCCGCGTGAAACTCTGGAATCTGCTGCAAAGCTACTCAAACCGGGTGGGATGCTATTTTTGGATACGCCATCGCGAGAAGTTTTATCCTACCAACTGAGTCAGCAACTGTATCGCCTCACTGCTGGAAAAATCAGTTTATTTCTACCCAGCCTTTACTCAACCGCTCGCTATGGTCACAAGCAGATTTTTACCCAGCAGCAATTATCCGGACTCATTGAAAGTTGCGGTTTAGAAATAGTTTTTTCCGCCCAATCATATACAAACAAACTGTTCTCCGGCAACAAGGTCATCCTTGCTGGCCACAAAAGAGAATCGGCATGATTTAAACACTAAGCCATCAATTGCCCGCCGTTCACCTCTATCACCTGTCCGGTGACATAGCCGCTTAAACTATCAGCAGCAAGATATAAGGCAGTGCCGACACAGTCATGTGCTGTTCCAAGACGCTGTAAGGGGATACTGGCCCGAGTCTTTTCCAATTTATCCCGATTAGAAAACTGTTCATGAAATGCGGTATCGATGGTTCCTGGAGAGATCGCATTAACGCGAATATTCCGATCAGCCAATTCCCGAGCCAAAGAGCGCGTCAGCGTACTGACAAAGGATTTGGAAGCACTGTATATCGAAGAACCGGGACTGCCACCAGTGCGGGCAGAAATCGAGCTGACATTGATGATGCAGCCACCCCCCTGCGCGGTAAAGCCAGGCAAAACAGTGCGACAGGCTGTCACGACCGAGCGGGCGTTGAGGTTAAAAACTTGATCAATAAAATCATCGTCCACGTCTTCCAATCGCCGCCTGGAGACCATACTGCCAGCATTATTGATCAGGATATCCAGCCGACCAAAATGATCTACGGTTTTATCGATCAGGCTTTTGACTGCTTGACTTGAGGTCAAATCGGCCTGCAGTGACAAAGCTGCGCCACCAGCAACACAAATTCTCACAGCACACTCTGAAACAACCTGTTTTTCGCTGCGATGATAGTGAATCCCGACTCTGGCCCCATAGCGGCCAAAAGTTTCAGCAACCGCCGCACCGATACCGCTGCCACCGCCAGTGACCAAGACCACTTTCCCGGAAAGGTCGGTTCTCAGTAAATCTATTTGATTCTCAGGCATAGAGCCTCCCACTGCTTAATTTTCCCCTTCCAGGACTCTGGATATAGCTTTGTTCCAACCACGCAATAGTTTGCTGCGTTCATCCTGGCTGAGTTTGGGAGTAAATAATACATCCCGCTTCCAATGGTTACGAATGTCGGTAAGGGACTTAAATAAACCAAGCTGAACCCCCGCCAGGTAAGCAGCACCCAAAGCCGTGGTTTCTGTCACCTGAGGCCGTTCAACGGGAATATCCAGTAAATCTGCCAGAAATTGCAAGAACCAGTTATTGGCAGCCATGCCCCCATCGACCCGTAGAGCTTTTGGCATCGTTCCACTGTCCCGTTGCATCGCTGCCATCAGATCATAAGTCTGATAACCAACTGACTCCAGGGTGGCCCGGGCAATTTCAGCAATCCCGGTATCACGTGTCAGCCCAAAGATAGCCCCACGTGCACGTGGATCCCAATGCGGAGCTCCCAACCCAGTAAAAGCCGGCACCATGTAAACCCCCCGATTGGAGTCAAGAGAGCCCGCCAGCCCCTCCACCTCTGCCGCCGTATTGACCAGCTTAATGCCATCACTAAGCCACTGGATCGCGGCCCCAGCAACAAAGATCGAGCCTTCAATGGCGTAGGACGTCTCACCTTTGATACGATAAGCGATTGTCGTCAGTAAACGATTAGTCGATTGATACGCTTGTTGACCCGTATTTAGCAAGACAAAGCAACCGGTTCCGTATGTACTTTTTATCATCCCAGGATCAAGGCAAGCCTGACCGATCGCCGCTGCCTGCTGGTCACCGGCAATACCGCCAATTGGCAAGCGTTGCCTAAACAAGTTCTTCTCTGTCAGGCCGTAATCAGCCGCACAGTCTCGCACATCTGGTAAAACAGCCACAGGAATGTCAAAAAGATCAAGCAGATCACTATCCCACTGACCTGTATGAATGTTGTAAAGCATCGTTCGCGAAGCATTGGTCGCGTCAGTGGCATGAACTGCACCGCCGGTTAGCCGCCAAAGGAGAAAAGTGTCGATCGTCCCGAAGGCGAGCTGTCCTGCTTCTGCTCTCGCTCTGGCACCATCAACATGATCAAGGATCCAGC
>JASJGU010000339.1:0-14551 GCA_033791385.1 Desulfuromusa sp. | reverse complement strand
CAGGATGTGCATATAATCAAACAAACCTGCAAAATATGAGTCATATGGTTTAGGTGGAGGATCAGCAACTTTCATCTAACAGAGGGTTCAATTCCCCGAAGCTTGCTTCGATGTAATAAATCACATGTGAAAAAAAGCCGTTGGAGCATCGCCCACTTTCGCCTAGCTTGGGGAGCTATGATAAGCTCGAAATAGAGTATGCTACACTCAATCACTGTGTTCGATTTCGCCATATCTCTTTATATTTGATATTATTTCATGATATTTTGTGGATAACGAAAATAGAGAAAAAAGATCTAAATAGCTGAAGTTAATAGTTTCTATGTTTTTTTTGTGTTTAGCTGATTTGAAAGTGGTGGATTCGATTCCCGCCACCTCCACCATTAAAAAAAGGGTCGTCCCATATCGGGGCGACCCTTTTTTATTGTGCGACGATGTCACGGGAATTGATGCGAGACGAAGGCTGACTAAATATTCACGGAAGAGAGGCGAGGGGAGTCTATACAACGAAAACTTGATGTTTCAAATGAAGTGGTGGATCGACCGCCACTTCATTCATTTGCATAAATTGAATCGCTGAAAATTAGTGCGGACCATGATTATTACGTTTCTTGATTTATTAAATAAAAGTCAAACGTGGACATGTCCACTTTAGTTTTTAATCAGCCTAAATATGGACAGTTTTGATCTGAGTGTTCTTCCTGAGACCGGAACACGAGCGGTTGGGGATTGAACTACAGAAAGGCCCTACTGTTAATGGAAATTATTGCTGCCAGTGGCAAACTGGTTTCAGCCGATGTGGTTGAGTTGAAGCTAATCCTTGCTCATCGCAACCATACAGGGATTCTGGCTGTTGAACTGATAGGATCGTTGCTTAGCAAAAGTATTTTCTGAAAATAAATTCATAACAAACCGTCGATGCAGAGCTTGATTCCTGACAAAAAGAGAACCACATAGAGAAAGCGGTAGATGGTGGTCTGGCTAACTTTTTGAAGAACCACATAGCCCATCTTGACCCCGACCGGTGCTAATGGCATCAGGATTATTGAGGTCATTAGATTGGCAGGATCGAATAGTCCCAGTAGCGTATAGGGAATCAGCTTAAGGTAATTGACGATGGTGAAAAAAACAGCCATCGTCCCGATCAGAGTTACTTTATCAAGGTTTTGGGGTAACAGGTAGATACTGAGCGGCGGCCCCCCCGCATGGATCTGGGTACTGGTAAATCCAGATAGAATTCCCCAGAAGTAACCACTGATTGGTCCCCCTTTTTTGTGTTTACTCGCTCTCCGTCCAAACCAATGGTTCAAGCAAAAAGCCAGGGAGATTATGCCGATCAGTAAGCGTATGCTATCGGCAGACATGTGTCCCATGAATAGCGACGCTATTATGATACCGACAATAGCCGATGGAACCAGAATGTTAAGCTGCTTACGATCATACTGACCGCGGAACCTGTGTACTGCGAAAATATCCATGACACAGAGAATCGGCAACATGATGGCCGCCGCTTGAACAGGACTGATGACTAAAGCCAGGGACGGGACAACCAAGGCACCGATACCCGGTCCCAGCCCGCCTTTGGCCATTCCATATAAAAGAACTGCCGGGATGGCGATTAGATAAAAATAAGGATCAGTAATAAATGACATTTATTTCGCAAGCCTGATGCGGATGAAAATTCCGCTAATGAAGGGGAAATCTATACGTCCGGGGCCGATTGCATCGCTTGAAACGAACCCGATGTAGTGGCGTAACCGAAAACATCATATTCGTCTAAAGAAAATGTTCTACAATAGGGATTAAAAGATCCTATGTCGGGGAGAACCATAAAGTAAATTAAATACTTCACGATCAGTTAAAATTTGTCATTAGACATAATGATTGTCATCAGGTAAAGCGGACTGCCCCTTGTAACTGCGGGTTATGTGAAGGACGGAAATTGTTCACACCGAGTTATAACCTAGTGTATTTGCAACTTCGATGATCCCAGGTAAAAGTGCGGTAGAATCAAAAATGATCGTCGCGATGCTCTGAATCTGGCTAGGATCAGCTGCTCGGGAGATTTACTTAGCTATAGATGTGGACCTTCACCATATAAAAAGAAGGGTCTTCTCATTACTTTGACTATTTCAGCATCGTTTCAGCCCCTGTGCCAGAACCATCAACCATTTTCCTCCTCGGCAGTGGCCTCTTAGGTCTTGGCTGGTACGGACGAAAGCGCAAGAAAGCATTGTGTAAAGCATCTCGACACATTTATAAATTAAAGCGGGGTCAATAATGACTCCGCTTTTTTATTTCAAATGTCAGGATTTTACTTGTGACGATGAAATGTTGTGTGATTTTCCCCAATTGGCAAAAGTAGTAAATTTTGGAACTTCAACATTCAGACCCGATGCATGGGTTAAAAAGAGTTGTCGGCTCATTGCACACTAGATTCCAAAGACCCCCAAATAACTACTTTAGATGGAACATTTCCATAAAGGTCATTCCTACCGGTTTCATGACCCACAGTGCAAGGATGCAGATAATCAGAAAGGTCATCGTCCAGTTGAGGATCTGGGTGCGGAGTGTCCAGTTTGGCTCTTTAGGTGGATTACCATCTTTATCTAATTTAGGTGAACGAGTACGGGGGGCTTTACGTAATAATCGTCCCGAGGAGAGGAAGATTAGGCCCGAGACAAGAAACTGGGGCATGACATCGGTACTCAGAACCCCAGCTGTCAGCAGGACGGCATAATAAACCAGGGCAACCAACCCCAGAATTGTCATTTGTTGACCAAGATTCATCGTTTTATGCCACTTGTTCTAATTGGTAGAATAGTGTTTCCAGTAGTGAAAATACTCGCAAACTGCTATTTTTTCAACTTGAATCGTATAAAAAATAATCTCTTTGGATCAAGAGTCATCAGCTTCGACAGCAAAATCATCCCATTCCCCCAAAGGCAATATCACCCGACCCTGCATTTGATTATAGGTCTGCGCTATAACCATATACACCGCGATCAGTGACGCAAATATCCCGGTACCGCTACCGACAAAAAGAAAAACCCGGTCATCGCGCAAATAATTCATTGCCAGAGCCAGAAAGAAGAACATCATCGCTCCGTAAAGGGTTTGAATCGCGACACTTTGGCGAAAGCTGGCGAGAAATAAAATAGAAATAAACAGACCCCAGAGACTCATAAAGGAGAACATCGTTATCGGGTCAGGATGGCGCCCCACTCCAAGTTGCGGGGCAATTTCATAACTGAACAATGATAACCAGAAAATCCCCAGCGGCAATAATATCGCCGCAGCATAGGCATGGCCCTGTTGTTGACTACGAATTCCGAGAAGAAGCTGTATGCAGCCGCCACTGAGAAGAATAGATCCGGTAAAATATATCGGCGGCTTGCAAAGTTCGATCTGGCTAAATATGTAAATTGCCAAAGTTACAGCCAACGCCAGCAGACCTAGCGTTGGCAATCTGTCCTGCTGCGTGGTCATGGTCGCTCCCATGCTATTGGAGAGAGCCTCATCTAAAGACAGGGCTCTCTCCATAGGTGGTCGATGGTCAAACAATTAATCCTGAACCCGTTGCAGAACCAGGTCTTCCTCTTCGATGAAAACCTCTTCTGTCTCGGTAACTGTTGCTGGTGCTTTCTGCGTACGCAAGGTCATAGCCATCATCGCACCGACTAGAAGCAATACGCCAGCAACGATGAAGGAAGACTCCATGCTACCAGTCTTAACTTTCAGCATCTCAGAAACCCGCACCAGAACAAATGCACCAACACCCCAGGCGGAAAACAGCAGGCCATAATTCATCCCGAAGTGTTTCATCCCCCAGCTATCCTTGGCAAAAGATGGGAACAGGGAAAGATTGGTTCCATAGTTGAAAACCATAGCAGTTACCAGTAGCGCAACTAGGACTGGGCTGCTGCCCGCGCCACCGAGAATTGGAATCGCAGCAAACATCAGGCAGGCCTGAAAAGCCAACATGATACACAACGTTGTCGCCCGGCCAATTTTGTCTGAAACTACGCCTGCAATCAGTCGTCCGGCAGCATTGCCAATCGACATGATAACTACAACCATAAAGGCCATTTCACCCATGGATGCTTTAGCCAGCCCCTTGGCGCTACCGATAACCATCAGTCCGGCACCTGAACCAATAAAGAAACAGAGCCACAGGGTGTAGAATTTTGCGTTGGTGAAAAGCTGTGACGGTTTCAGATCGGGAACGGTTGAAACCGTTTTGGCTTCAACCTGCTTAGCACCCGAATCAGCAATATAACCTTCTGGAGGATTCGAGATCAGCATACCGAGGCCACTGACTACCACCGCAAAAGCAATACCAAAGTACATCATAGACTGCTGCAAACCAACCGTGGCCAATAGATGCTTCGCTAAGGGAGCAATGTATACCGATGCCAAACCAAAACCAGAGACGACGATTCCAGCAATCAGCCCGGTCTTGGCCGGTGAAAACCACTTTAAGGCCGGTGGTGTTGCCGCCGAATAGCCGAAGCCGATCCCGGTTCCTGCCAACATCCCGAAACCGACTACCCAGGCCCAGTAGTTGGTCGTTTGTGAAATCCAGATAAAACCTGCACCAACCAGTAACCCACCGATTGCACAGGTTACTTTAGGGCCAAACTTATCCTGAAATTTCCCTGCAATAATCATTGCAGCTGCAAATGCCAGGCATGCAACGGCATAAGGGTCATTGATGCTGGCTGCATCCCAGGAAAAAGCGCCTTCCCCACCGGTGGCGATTGAATCTGCAATAGCACCTTTAAAAATACTCCAAGTATACAGAATTCCCAGAGCGAGGTTGATACCTGTACCGGCCAGCACAACCTGAAGGCCGCGATTTTTAATTTTTTGTGGTTGCATAATAGTTCTCTCCCTTGTTGGCAGTTCCGCGACCAAAGAATCGGGTTCTTCGGAAAGATCGGAGTGTAATTGATTGCATTGAAAAGAAGACGTTACGTTTTTAAGGCGTTGGGATAGTGGCCACTTATTACTGAATTTGATCTTAATAGGGGTGCGGTTTACATGAGGTCGAGGTTCAGGCGCAGGTAAAGTTAATGGCTCAGATTCTTTGGTCATCTCAATCCGACCTGCAAATTTTTCAATAACTTCTGGGTGACTTGTTGCCAGGTCGTCAAATTTATCGCATTCCAGATACCGAGAGGAACAGAAGTGGGACATTGCGACAACATCATAGGGATAAATATAATCTTCACCCACATCGCAGAATTTTTTATCGTGGTCAAAATAGGGACATATCGGCATGGTTTCCTCCTCGATGATTGTGCTTTGTTGCTGTGTTTCTAACGCAACCTGCATACCAACTTTAAAAATAAACTATCTTTTAATTACAGTATGTTAGCGGGCGGAAGGTTTTTCTTGGAAGGGTGTCTTTTCGCAAGTTTGCGAAAAGAAGTTCATTCTGTTAGATGAAGGTTCTTTGTAGGAATGAAGTACTGTTTTAGTTGTTAGATACTGATTTATATGGTTTTTTTGAGAAGAAACAGCTTTAGTTTGACACAAAAAAAACATGGTTTTGCATTTTTAAAACACACCTTAGTTTTTTTTGCAAAAATGCAAAAACAGGGATCGGTCAGAAGCAACCTGTTTTGTTCAGTTGACAGATGTTTGGGCCTATTCGCAAAGACTCATCTGTCTCATCTTTTTGCCTTGTTTGTTGGTTAAATTATCACTTTAAGGTTCGCTGGAAAAGCTGGCGTAATTGCTGACTCTTAGCGTTCTCTCCCCACAGGGTATTCACAGTTGATTGACAATATATTGTACCTACGAAGTAGAAAATATACTAGATGTTGTGATTTTACCTTGGGTCGACAGGCCACTTATGTTAGTGTTTTTGACGTTGTATTTTTATCTTATTTCGTTGACATTATTTCCTGCTCAGATGGGCGGGGAGGGGCACAATGGTCGATTTTATTCGTAAGCGTGATGGTCGTCTGGTTCCGTATCTAGAAGACAAGATCTCCCAAGCTATTATCAAGGCAGTCAGTTCAGTCGGTGGTCACGATTTTGAGAGAGTTTCTGATATCACCCGTCAGGTTGGCGGGATACTTTCGGTTCTCTATAAGGATGATCGGGTTCCAACCGTTGAAAATGTGCAGGACCTGGTTGAGAAAATTTTAATTGAAAATGGACATGCGCAAACGGCTAAAGCCTATATCCTCTATCGTAAGCAGCATGAAAGCCTGCGTAAAACTCGTGAATTCATGCAGGAATCGATTGAGTCTATCGATTCCTACTTGGTGCGTGAAGACTGGCGGGTTAACGAAAATGCCAATATGGGTTACTCGCTGCAGGGTCTCAACAATCATATTGCTGCCAACATTACCAGTAACTACTGGTTGAATAAAATCTACCCTGACGATATTGCCAACGCCCATCGCGATGGCGAATTTCACATCCATGATCTCGGCATGTTGTCTGTTTATTGTTGTGGCTGGGATTTGAAGGACCTTCTGCTGAAGGGTTTCACTGGCGCCTACGGTAAAGTTCAGAGTGCTCCGCCGAAACATTTTCGCACTGCTTTGGGGCAGGCGGTCAATTTTTTCTATACCCTGCAGGGGGAAGCAGCGGGCGCCCAGGCATTTGCCAACTTTGACACTCTGCTGGCACCCTTTATCGCCCACGATCAATTAAGCTACGCTGAGATTTTACAATCACTGCAGGAATTTGTTTTCAATATGAACGTTCCGACCCGGGTCGGATTCCAGACACCATTCACTAATATCACCATGGATATGATGGTGCCATCGAATATGGCTCAGGAGGCGGTCGTCATTGGCGGCGAGTTGACGGATCGTTGTTACGGTGAATTCCAGGCAGAAATGGATCTGCTGAATCGGGCTTTCTGTGAAGTAATGATGCAGGGGGACTCTTCGGGACGGATCTTTTCTTTTCCGATTCCAACCTACAACATTACCAAAGACCTGGATTGGGAGAGTGATCGTTTGCGTCCAGTCTGGGAGATGACAGCGAAATACGGCATTCCCTACTTCAGTAATTTCGTTAATTCCGATATGGATCCCGAAGATGCCCGTTCCATGTGTTGTCGATTACGTCTTGATAATCGCGAATTGAGACGGCGGGGTGGTGGTTTGTTTGGTTCCAATCCGATGACTGGATCAATCGGCGTTGTCACTATTAATCTGCCCCGGGCTGCCTATCTAGCCAAAGATAAGGCCGAGTTTTTTGCGCGTATCAGCAAACTGATGAAGCTGGCATTTCAGTCACTGGAGATCAAGCGCAAGCAACTGGAGCGCTTTACCGCAGATGGCCTTTACCCCTACAGCAAGTTTTATCTGTCAGCCATCCGTGAGCGGAGTGGCAACTTCTGGGATAACCATTTTTCCACTATTGGTCTGATTGGTATGCATGAAGCTTGTCTCAATTTATATGGCGGCGGCATAGACAGTGAATCAGGGCAGGCTTTGTCGCAGGCAACTCTTGAGTATATGCGCAAGCAGCTTGAGGCTTTCCAGGAGGAGACCGGGCATCTCTATAATTTGGAGGCAACTCCGGCGGAGGGAACCAGCTTCCGTCTTGCCAATCGTGACCGCAAAAGTTTTCCAGACATTATCTGTGCCGGGGATGAAGAGCCCTATTACACGAATTCAACCCAATTGCCAGTCGGGATCACTGAGGACATTTATGAGGCCTTAACCCATCAGGATAAAATGCAGACCCTTTACACGGGGGGCACAGTTTTTCACGGGTTTTTGGGTGAGCGGTTGGAAGATTGGCGCAGTGCACGGCTACTGGTAAAGAGAATTTCTGAAACCTTTCATTTGCCCTATTTTACTCTGAGTCCAACTTTTACGATCTGCCCAGTGCATGGCTACATCTCGGGCGAACATTTTTCCTGTCCTCATCACCAGGAGGGACAGGCGGCCTGACGGGCTGTTGAAAAAAACTATCTGCGTTGCAACTGCGGCGTTACAAATAGCCTCAAAATGCTCATTTACGGTATGTAAACTGTGCATTTTCGGCCATTTCCGCCTTGTATTTGCTGCCTCTAAAACGTTTTTCAACACCCAACTAAGTCGTTTAACAACATAACTGAGAAGTGAGGAGGATCACAATGGCAACAAAGTGTGACGGGAAAACCGAAGTTTATTCACGTGTATGCGGTTTTTTTCGACCGGTTCAACAATGGAATCGTGGCAAAAAGGAAGAGTTTAAAGAGCGTTCTGAATATGTTGTTGCGACTAAGGAGCCGAAGCTCTGAAAGCGATTCGGATCAAAGGTTTTCAGGGCACCAGTTTGCTCGATTTCCCCGGACGGGTTGCTTCGCTGGTATTTACTGGCAGTTGTAATTTGACTTGTCCTTTTTGTCACAATGCCGGGTTGGTTCTGGATCCTGATAGCTATCCAGACTATCCCCTTGATGAGTTGCTGGCAGACCTGAAAAAACGTGAGGGTTTTATCGATGGGGTTGTAATATCGGGCGGAGAACCGACCATCGATGCTGGTCTGCCGGCATTTTTATCTCTGCTTAAAGAGAGAAACCTGCAAGTTAAGCTCGACAGTAATGGCCTGGCACCGGAAGTCATTGGTTCTTTGCTGGAACAGCAGTTGGTTGATTACTTTGCGATCGACATAAAAACCAGCCTCAAGCGCTATAATGAGCTTCACAGCATGCCGGTTGCGACAGCGGTCTTGCGTGAAACGGTGGCACTTCTCAAGCAGGCTTCGGTGGAGGTTGAGTTTCGCACTACCTGTATTCCACATTTGGTGGCAAAAGCTGAGATTGATGAAATGGGGGAGTTGTTGCAGGGCGTTCCACTCTGGGTTCTCCAGCAATATGTTCCGTTACACGCCATGGTTGAAGAGTGGCAACAGTTTGATGTTTACCAACCTCAGCAGCTTTATACGTTGGCAGAGCAGGCTGGTAAATATGTTGATCAGGTTCAGGTTCGGGGGATTTAAGCAAAAGGGTTACGTATCAAAAAAGCCACGGCATTCAGCACCGTGGCTTTTTTCAGTTTAGAGATCTACGGTTTGATTTTGTGACAGAACAAGCAGCGGAATTTTGACGGGTGATCTTCTGAAAAGGGAACATCACTGTCATTGTGGCAATCTTCACAAAATTTCTCAGCAGCTTTTTTCCCGTCAGCTTTAACGATGTCGTAAAATTTTTGGTGAATCTCATCTTTGGGTACCGGTTTGGTTGTCTCCTCCGGAGCCATCCAGAGAAATACAATAATGGCCAAAGCTCCTAAAAGAAGCAATATATCGCGCTTTTTCATTAACATCTCCAGTGAATAGGTGCTGAATTTAAGATGAAATAACTCTGAAGGATGACGGTTATTCCGATTTGATAAACAGGAGGTAGATGAACAGGAAAACTACCACTGCGCCACCGCCAACAATAATCCAGAGCCCCCCACTGGCAATTCCTTCTACGCCGGTTCCTTTGCCAAGCGCTAAGGAAACGACCAGAGCAAAACCGCCGATACCGCTGATAACGCCCGCTATTGCCCGCCAGCCCATAAAGTAGGTGAATAGTATGATGATTGCAAATCCCCCCAGAAACCAGGGGTTGGTGCTCAGATCGCCAATGTTCCAGTCTTGCAACTGTTGCATGACTTGATCAGTGCGAAAAAGATCTAGATACTGCTTAATGTCGGTCCAGCTCATATAGTCTCCTCATCGAAACTGCTGAACAAGGAGCTTCAGCAGTTTCCAGATGGATAGAATAGTAGCAGATTGTGCATTGATGGGAAAGTGGTAAAAGCCCGTAAATCTTGACTTTATCAAGGGGCTTAACTAGGATGACTAGTTTGGTTTCAGACTAATCTTGATGCTTATTTTGTTATGAAATGGCATGGTGGGAGTTCCTGTGCAACATTGTTCGATTGGTATATTTGATTCTGGAGTCGGTGGCTTGACAGTTTTTAAAGAGATTGCCCGTTTACTGCCAGGTGCAAATTTGATCTATCTCGGTGATACCGCCCGCGTTCCTTATGGAACCAAGAGTGTCGAAACGGTTCGGCGTTATGCTCTGGAAGCTGCCGACTTTTTGGTCGGCCAAGGAGTCAAACTGTTGGTTGTCGCATGCAACACTGCTTCAGCGGTTGCTCTTCCCCTTTTGCGGGAACGCTTTCAGTTACCGGTGATTGGGGTGATAGAGCCAGGGGCCCGGCGTGCCGTAGAAAGCCGCAATCGACGGATTGGAGTTATCGGTACCGAAGGGACGATCAATAGCAACCGTTATCCTGAAGCAATTCATGCTTTGTTGCCCGATGCGCAGATATTCTCTGCATCTTGTCCTTTATTTGTTCCCTTGGCCGAAGAAGGCTGGGCAGAACACGAAATTGCCAGATTAACCGCGCTGGAATACTTGCAGCCGTTGTTGGCCGCACAAATTGATACTCTGGTCCTCGGCTGTACCCACTATCCGCTGTTGCGTAATACCTTGCGACAAGTTCTTGGTGAAGCCGTTGCTTTGGTGGACTCAGCGGAAGAAACAGCAAAATCGGTGCAGCAGCTTTTTCAGCAGCAAGGGTTGGCAAACCCTGAATCTGGTGGTCACAGAACTTTTTTTGTGACCGATGTTCCGACCCGATTTGAGCGTGTTGGGCAGGCGTTTTTGGGGACTAATTTGGGGCGGGTTGAGCAGGTACAAATAGGCTAATACCGTTGATGAGGGTACGATGAAAAAATTGTTGCTAAGCCTGCTTGGCGTATTGCTGGTTGGAGTTCTGGTTGGTTATGGAACCGGCTGGTTTTTTCAACAAGCACAAAATACCACAGAAGAGGTTCGGGTTGTTATCGCCAAGGACATTCCGGTTCGTGAAATTCAACTCTATTTTGCCGCGCCGCTGGGTTCTTTTCTGGTTCCAGAATCTTATGCAATTCCTGCCTGTGATGAAGATCGCGATTGCATTCAAGGTCTTTTGCTAGGCTTGATCAAAGGCTCTCAGCAAGAAAACCTTGCGGTGTTGCCGAAAGAGACAAAAATTCTTGCTGTAGAGGTGGAGAACGATCTGGTTCGGGTCAATTTTTCCAAGCAACTGGTTGATTTTCATCCGGGAGGAAGCTTGACGGAATTGCTGTCAATCTACAGCTTGGTCAACAGCCTGAATGAAAATTTTCCCTATGTTCGACAGTTGCAAATATTGATTGAGGGAGAGGTGCGACAGACTTTAAAAGGGCATGCTCGTATCGATCAACCGATATATGCTGATTACAGGTTCAGTGAACCGCCATTGGCCGGCTCACTTCCTGAACAGGAAAAAAACAATGCTGATGGTCAGGGGCTAAGTGTTGAGAAACTTATTCAGGATAGTAATGCTTCTGGTAATAACTGAAAAAAACAGGGAAGATCGTTGAGTCATCCCGGCTGCTGCGGTATATGTTAACTTTCAATTAGTAGAGGAATGTCCATGATTGTTGGGTTTAACCACAATGTTACTTATCGGAGTGTCGATTTCCATGTCCAGACAGAGGACGGTGGAATGAAAAGACCCCAGCTAGTGACCCTGCTTTATCATGGTGGAACCATTATTGCGTCACAAAAAACGAGCTACGCTGATATTATCAAGGTTGATGCTCTTGACCACGTTGTTGAGGAGCTGGCGAAAGAGCAGCATAAGGGAATGTTGCGGCGTTTGACCAAAGGTGAGTTTGATGAGCGGATTGTTGAACTTGGAATTCCTCTAGGAGCTTCAGCAAGCCAGCCTTCCCAACAGGTGAACACAACTGAATCAGCGCAACCAGAAGCAATGCCGATCACTGATCCAACCCCCGAACCGGTGACCATTGTTGAAGAACCGCTGATCGATAAATTCCGTCAGCCAAAAGTGTCTCACGAACCCAGCCTTGATGAACTGATCTATGCCTATCTGACAGCAGGACAGAAGCAAGGATAGTGTGGCATCCTCGTAAACCATAGTTTTTGATGAAATCCGTCACACATCACTATCGATGCTGCTGAAATGAGGGTCTTGTAAATTCATAGGCAAAGCAGAAATGCTTTATGGAAAGATGAAATAGAAACGGCTCAACCATTTGGAATCAGGTTGAGCCGTTCTTTGTTCTGCATTTGGTGATTTACAGTAATCTTCTCGATCTCATCTCCATCCAGCACTCGAATCCAATAGCAAAGGCTTTAATTTCACCAGACAGGTATTGTTGAATCGACCTTTCGATCGGGGCAAAGTCGTCTGGATGAACCCGTTTTTTCCACTCATCAAGATGGTGTGGAAATTCATCCGGCTCATAGCCGGAAATAAGAAAATAATTTGGATCAAAAAAGACATTATCTTCGGCAATATTGCAATCCAAAAGCCTACATTTTGCTCCTTTGTGTGCCAGAGAGGTTTGCCTCCCCCTATTTTTCAGGCAATTTGATGGCTGGATGCTGCTGATTTTCCTGATCCATATCGTGCATATATAAGGTTTGGCTTGGAAACGCAATTTCCAGACCGATTCCCGCCAGAGTTTCCATGATTTTCAGGCAGATATCTTCTCGTGCATCGAGGTATTCACCCCAGACAGTACTGGTTGTAAAGCAGTAGACCATAATGTCGAGGGAGGAAGCACCAAAGTCAGTAAAGTTGACGAGAAAGAAATCCTGGTGGATAGCGGGATGTTCCTGAAGCATTTGTTTTATGGCGGCAACGGCCTGACGCATCTGTGCGGGGGTGGTGTCATAGGTGACACCGACCGTCAACTTGATGCGGCGCTTTGGCATCTGGCTGAAGTTGTCGATCGACATGTTCATCAAAACACTGTTGGGAACGGTGATCAGGGTTTTGGCAAAGGTTCGAATCCGGGTTGAACGGAAGCCGATTTCTTCAACAGTGCCCTCCATATCATCCGCTTTGATCCAGTCACCGATGGTGAAAGGTCGATCGAGGAGAATCATGATCGAACCGAATATGTTGGATAGGCTGTCTTTTGCTGCCAGTGCGACAGCCAATCCACCCAAGCCCAATGATGCCAACAGGCCGGAGATGGAATAACCAAGGTTCTGAACCAGCATCAGAATGGCCAGGAAAACAATAAACACCCGTAGCGTTTTACGAATGAAAGGAACCAGATGATCGTCCAGGGTCGATTCGGTAAGATTGGCCCAATGGCTCAACCACTGTTCAATAATGGCAACCAGGTTGTAGCAGAACCAGGCAAGGTTGAAAGTCAGCAGAATTTGAACCCCATACCGGGCCATCCGGTCAAGGTCGGTCGGTTGAGTTGGTAACTGTAAAATCTCGATACCGAGGTAGCAGCCGATTACAATGACCAGAAGCTCTGCGGGCTTGTTGAGAATTTTGAGCAGAAAGTCATCCATCTGGCTGGATGTTTTTTGTGCCGCCTTAAAGATTGATTTGGTAAACAGATGGGCAAGGATCCGTTTAAGCAAGAGGGCGGCAAATAAAACTGCAAAAGCGATAATAAGGCGGCTCAAGCTGATTCCAAGGACAGTTTGATCGATCAGTTGCTGAAAATAGGAGAATTTTTCCATTCTGCAATAAACTCCGCAGCAGAGTTAAAATTAACCCTGCAACTAGATGTTATTTTTCCCAGAGTCCGAGCTTTTTATTCCGGGCTTTTTTTTCGGCTTTGAGAAAATCTTTTTTATATTGGAAATCATAGCAGCGAAATACCGTTGCCAGACCTTTTTCCAATAGAGCCAAGTTCAACATGTCTCCGCTTGGCAAATAGACATAGACAAGCAGTCGGTCATACTTATCTTTCTGTATTTTGTCAAATTCAAGCCTGACCCTTGTTCCTTTGATATTGCGAATATTATAATTTTTTGCCTGATGGGAAATTTTGCGTAGGGTTTTAGCTTCAACATGAAATTTTTCCGTGTAGAAACGATCCCTTGATGATGCTTTGTACTCTGGGGTGTCGATGCCGAGTAAGCGCACTTTGCCAATATTTTCGATCATCAGTGTGTCGCCATCGTAAACCCATAGAACGTGTCCAGTGAGCTCTGTTGCATGGGCTGAGCCTAGCAGCAGGAAGAGTAGGGTTAATAGTAGACAAAATCTTTGCCACATGTTTTAGCGACCCCAGAAAAAACGGGCAAAGAATCCTGTAACCCCTCCCCAGACTAGATAGGAGACAACAATTAATAGCGGTGTCAGCATGCCTAGATCAAACCCCGCCATCCCTTTATGATAGACGTGTGGGTAAAGATAAAAAATTGCAGTCAATGCAGGAAGGAGCGAAAACCAGAGTCCTTTGCGAACCCAGTGTCGGCGATGACGAGGGATTCCAACGGTGAAAAAAAATCCCAAACCCCAAAATCCGCCGATGAACATCTGCGGATAAAGTTTTGGCAGCTCCAGTGTTTGAGGCATTTTAACCCCGATTAAATTTGTGATGCCCCACTCATTGCATCCCCAAAGAAACAGACTATAGGCTAGGGCTCCGAGCAGGCCGGCGACGAAACAGACCGCAAATAATGCGCTACTTTTGGGCATGGTTCCTCCTGCATAAATTTTTGCTTAGCCATCATACAAACTATCAATATTAGTCATCTCGGGACTGGCCCCAGGGTCATCGG
>JASJGU010000338.1:0-3265 GCA_033791385.1 Desulfuromusa sp. | reverse complement strand
TTCCCCAGTCACTGTTGCAAGGTTCACCTCTACCGCCATTTGCCCGGGATAATCACCGTGTGTACGCCAATCCACTATCCACGGCGCCTTCACCTCGAATTCTGCGGTGTTTTTATTACCGGTACCCTTGAATTCACGGATCAGTTCCTTACCGAAAGTGTTGCCTGTAAAACAGCAAAGGGTGGCCAGAATTGCAAAACTAATTAAGAACCTCTTCATTTGATTCTCCTGTTTCAGAAGCACCTGCGCGTTGTTGCATATTGAATAATTCAGGTGCCAGTACGAATAGTATAATTAATATTGTGATTTTTTATCCCGTTGATAGCACACTCAAGCATTAAAACTCACTGAAAATAGCAGATCAACCATATCAATTCGCGGTTGAAGCGCAGAGTAACTACAATCTGCGGGACTTAAACTGTGCGGGTCCGAATTCAAACAGGTCTGAATACCGGATGTACGCAAACCGGTTGAGCAGTTTATTTTTCAGAATAACAAACGCAGGACAAATATTATGCTTAGTCGCCTTCAATTTTTGCCAATGATGTTCGGCAGCCTGATTTTAATCGGCTGCAGTGAGCCTGAGCAGGCGATTCAGCCAACACCGGAAGTCTCGGTAATGGTCGCAGAGCCACGTGATATGCCGGTTTTTTCGGAGTTTGTCGGCAAGACGGTGAGTTCCCGCCGGATCGAGATTCGCTCACGGGTGGAGGGCTTTCTTGAAAAACGTTTGTACAAAGAAGGCACCATGGTGCAAGAAGGCGACGTGATGTTTCAGATGGATCGCAAGCCCTTTGAAGCCCAACTGAGTGCCGCCAACGCCGAGCTGGCTCAACAACAAGCACGCTTAACCAATGCCGAAGCCAATCTTGCACGGGTTAAACCCCTCGCGGAACAAAACGCCGTAGCCCAAAAAGAGCTGGACGATGCCATCAGTAGGTTTCGTTCATCCGCGGCGGCAGTAGAGGCCGCCAATGCAAAAGTCTTTCAGGCAAAGTTGGATCTTGGCTATACAGACATCTACACACCGGTAACAGGCGTATCAAGTTTTGCCCGTAAGCGTGAGGGCTCATACATCGGTATAGGTCAGGATGCCCTTTTGACCTACGTGGCTCAAATTCAACCCATGTGGGTGGAATTCAGCGTTTCTGAAAATCAGATTTTCAAGGCACGTGCGAACCAGGAGAGTGGCCTGGTAATAAGCCCAAAAGGGGAAGAATACGAAGTGGAAATCGAACTGGCTGACCAGACTATTTACCCGCAGCGCGGCCGGATCACATTTTCCGATGCTTCTCTAAGCGAAGAAACCGGTACTTTTCTGATTCGGGCCGAAATACCCAACCCCGCCAAAACACTCCGGCCCGGTCAATTCGTACGCGCACGATTACATGGCGCGGTGCGCCCGAAAGCGATACTGATCCCGCAACGTGCGGTTCAGCAGGGTGCCCAGGGAAGTTTTGTGTGGGTCATTGAGGATGGCAAAACAAAATTTCAGCCGGTGGTAACCGGTCCATGGCACGATGATGACTGGTTCATCGAGGCAGGGTTGAATGGAGGTGAGCAGGTAATTGTTGACGGGGCACTGACTATACGGCCGGGAATCGAGGTCAAGACAGTAAGCTACCAGGCTGCCAGTAACGCCGGCAAAGGGTAAGCGGTATGATTTCCGCAATCTTTATCAAGCGTCCAATCCTGGCCACGGTGCTATCTATCGTAGTTGTGATCGGTGGTTTTGTTTCCATGGCCGGCCTTCCGATTTCACAGTACCCGGATATTGCACCGGTTCAGGTGACAGTATCCACAAACTACCCTGGCGCTGATGCCGATACGGTGGCCAATTCGGTAGCCGCGCCACTTGAAAAGCAAATCAATGGTGTCGACAACATGCTCTATATGCAATCGAGCAGTTCGGCGACCGGCAACCTGACTCTGACGGTCTTTTTCAGCATGGATACCGACCCGGATACCGCCGAGGTACAGGTCAATAACCGCGTCGGCCTGGCGCTGCCGGAGTTACCCGACGTGGTACGCAGCGCCGGTGTGAAAGTTGAGAAACGGTCATCCAGCTTCCTGATGCTGATCGGCATCTATTCACCCGAGGACCGTTACGACGAACAGTATATCGGCAACTATGCCGATCTCTATGTACTGGATGCCCTCAAACGCATTCCTGGAGCTAACCAGGCCAGTATCATGGGTCTGCCGGACCTGGCGATGCGCCTCTGGTTGCAACCTGACCGGATGGCCAGTTTGGGCATCACACCCACCGATGTGCAAACGGCAGTCAGTGAACAGAACAAACAGTTCGGTGCAGGCCGTCTGGGTCAGGCACCTACCTCGCATCCCGTAGAGATGACATTCCCGGTTGTCACCGAAGGGCGTTTTGATAAGGCTGAAGAGTTCGAAAACGTGATATTGAGGGCGGATCCGGAAGGCACTGCCATCGTGCGTATGAAGGACGTCGGTTATGCCGAGGAAGGTCTGAAACAATATCTACTGCGTTCAAATCTTAATGGCAGCGCTTCAACATTTATCGCGGTCTACCAGCAACCCGGGTCCAATGCGATGGAAGTGGCCTCTAATATTCGTACGGAACTGGCCCGATTGAAGGAGAGCTTTCCTGATGGCATTGACTACAAGGTATCTTTGGACTCTACACAGTTTGTAAAAGCCTCCATCGATGAAGTTGTTGAGACCCTCATCATTGCGGTTATTCTCGTGGTTCTCGTGACTTACCTGTTTTTGCAAAGCATTAACTCCACCCTTATACCCACCATCGCAATATTTGTTTCAATCATCGGCACATTTATGGGCATGTCAGCGCTCGGTTTTTCGATTAATTTGCTGACCCTGTTCGGACTGATTCTTGCCATTGGTATTGTTTGCGATGACGCAATCGTGGTGGTGGAAAACGTCGAGCGAAATATGAACGACGAGGGCATGAACCCCCTGGAGGCCACCTTCCGCGCCATGGAGGAGGTGACCGGACCGGTTATCGCCACCACCCTGGTATTGATCGCCGTATTTGTGCCGGTGGCGTTCCTTGGCGGCACCACCGGTGTTTTGTACAAACAGTTTGCCATCACCATTGCAATTTCCGTCGGCATATCCAGTTTTGTGGCGCTGACCCTGACACCGGCACTGGCAGCTATTTTGCTCAAGCCCGCCTCGACACCCGGTCGCGTGTTCACGATGTTAAATAAAATGATGGAACGTATTACCAACCACTACAAAGGTGGGGGCAAACTGGCCCACAAAAGTAGCG
>JASJGU010000337.1:0-3311 GCA_033791385.1 Desulfuromusa sp. | reverse complement strand
CTCCCAGTAGGTGACACTTTGGGCAAACACATTGTAAGCAGTATCTATCATAAGCTGCTTTTTTGCATGTTCGTCAACTAAAGCACCTGCCAGCATGGGGCGACTCTTAAAAAGCCGCTCCATAACAGCAGAAAATGCTTTTTCCGAGTAGTTTTGTTGGCTGGTCGTAATGACCGGGTCGTCAGATAATGTAGACATGTCCGCTTTTAAATCAATGGCGACCAGGCGCTCTTCATCAACCTTGACCGCATATTTTTCTCTCAGCTTTTCAATCAGGTTACGGGTCAGGTCAATTTCCTGTTCCTTCCAGAGATCCTTAGAAATGCTCTCGCGCAAAGCTGCGAGATCCTCATCGTCGCCAGCTTTAATTTCTTTCAGGTACCAGAGAACTTTACTTTTACCGAATTCTTTTGGGCTGAGGACATCACCAGCAGCAAACTCCTTGTATGCGTCTTTCCATTTTTTTTCGAGTTCACTGGCCCGCAAAGTCATTTCTGCCGTTTTTACCGGTCCACTCGATTCAGCAGCGCGAGTAAGAACCTCCGGCACTGTTACGGCCCCGTCGGTAAGCTCCTGAAAAACCTTCGAGGCAGTCGCTTCATCTGAAAATTCCATGCCCTCGAGCAAATAGCGGGGCAGAAAGTTCTCTTCGTAACGTCTTTTAATATCAGCTTCGGTGACCTTAATCTGACTGTCGATCTCTTCATATTTCAATTTCAGCAAAGTTCTGGACTGCAGAAAAATTCTGGTCCCACGCTTAAACCCCGGGGCACTGTCCAGTTCCATACTTTGGCCTTCTCGCGCAAGAAGCAACCAATCGATATAGGGCTCTGGAGTGTCTGGAAAAGCCATTCCCTCTTCTTTCCAGAATCCCCACCAATGTTTAAAGTCCTCCGGCATATACTCGTTTCCATCGATGGTCACCAGTGGATCATCGTCAAAAAACCACGCCTTCGCCTGAGAAGTCGGCAGAAGAGTAAGAGTGATAAGGAGAATTAAGGTTGAGAGAATACGTTGCATACAGGAAGTCCTTTTTCAAACCAGAGATTGATAATTTCTGATGCCATTTGCCGGCCAAGTCCGGCGATCGTATGGATGGTGCCAAAATGCATAGTCTTAGTATATTCAGAGCCGAGGCGGCGATGATAAACTGTCCACAAAGTTTCACCATTGCGGCCATCACGGACCTGTAGTTCCAGAACAATTTTAGGAATAACTGTGGAATACGGGCCTGGGTCCTCACGCATTTCCATGACAATACCAGTGATCAACACCTGGGCGTTGATCCGGTCTGCAACTATCTTCATCTGCTCCAGGCTTGGTGCCCGTCCGGGAAAAAGACGCAGTTGCTGATAGGTTTTGAGGATGTCTCCTTCCTGTAAAATCTGATAGTCACCCGCCTCTCTAAACTCAGACATAAAAATCTTTTGCAAGATAAGATTTCCTTGCGGAAACTTTGAATCATTTAAAAAGGGCAGTACCGCCACGCGACATATCGGACCACGCGGCAAAGGAGCCATTTCTCTATGCAATGGCAGGGTGTTGCCTTGTCCCGCACAGCCGGCACAAAACAACAGGAAAATAAGGGCGACAATACTTCGGACGGGGGCCATAAATAGGTGCGTCTTCTCAGCGCGGCTAAAACTCATCAACCCAACTTTCGGACACGCCAGTTGCTTCTGCTTCTTTTTTGTCAGGAACTTTATTCAGCTCTGGCAGAAAATCTTCAACCTTTATTTTCGCCTGTTTGCCCAGTGCGTCCTGTAAAAATACAAAGCCCGATATTTCCTGATTTGGTCCCGCATCGGGAGGTGTAAAACCGACCTTAACAGGAAGCTCACTCCCTTCTGCCTTGGTTAACAGCCTCCCCTCCTTCGACCACATCTCCAATCGCCAGTAGCGCAATGGCACTTTGCCGGCATAATCGACATCCATAACCATTTCATCTTCACTTTTAGCGAGCGCTAAAGCCACCGTCGGCAACTCCTTGATGAACTCGGCCACTTTGCTTACCCGAGCAAAGTTACCAGCTCTATCCCAAGCCTCGATGACAAACTCATAGGTGCCATCTCCGTAAAATTTATTCCCCTTCCAGATAAAACTTCCCGGGAAATTACCCTGTCCTTTCATCTCACCAACAAACGCGGTATCACCCCCCTCGTGAAGAATAAAATTAATATGCAGGCGCCAGCGAGCCAGAGTTTGCCGCACGATCATCTTCGGTACAATTGCGACCTGTCTGTTAAAGACCGGTTTCCCCTCATAAACAACACCGCCACGCAAATCGAGTTCGAGAAAAGGTGGTAAGTCGTCGATCACATAGCTGCCGAGCAACACCGTTTCCGTACGGTTATACTGCGCCCACTCAAGCAACAGATACACGGGCGGGCGACTCGACTGCTCTCCCGCAACCCAGGTTCCTTCGAAGTTTTTGCCGTCGTCAGAAACAGTTGCCGGATAAATCTGCTCATCAACCTTGAAAAAAACCCTTGGAGCCCAATGAGCGCCCCAACTTTCACGGATTTTCACGTGACAGTTTATTTCTTCACCAGGACGAACATTTTTTGGCTCAAGCCGGATCGAATCGATATTGACCGCTTCAAGCTCCTGTACTTCATTGATCCGTTGCCACGGCCAGCGTTCAAACATCTCATCCAGCAACAGGGACTGCAGTTTATCAGATGACAGCGGTTCGTTAACACCGAGCATGTTTCGTTCTTCAGCGGTAGAAACACTGCCGGAATAAGACCAGATGGTACGCGCATCATTTGTCCGTATGAGAGACAGATACAGGGCAAAGGTAGGGTCAGGCCGCTCTTTTCGCTGAATGACCGTGCCGAGCAACACAAACCCGGCCCTGAGCTCATCACGTACCCGAAAAGCATTAAATGACTCCAACTGCCCAACGGTGCGAATCCGGTTATTAGCCATAAAGGTAATAACGGTATCAACACCGATGATATTGTTGTCATTTTGTTCTAAATAGCTCTCCAGAACCCTGGTCAAAGAAAGGTTGACATCATTTCGCCCTTCACTCAGGTCCTGCAGAGGAAAAACTGCGATTGGAACAGCTGCCAGAGCTGCAGTCGCCATGCACAGTAAACACAAGAGAAGAGACAGAATCCTGATAATTTCAGTGCTCTTACGACTCAATATCTTTTTTTCTCCTCACTCATGCTCATGAAACCAGAATTTCCAGCATTCATAAAATCTGCAATCCATTTAAACCATAGGCCAAATGACATTTTTTGTTTTGGCATTTGGCGATTTCACAAAAGAGCTTGAGTTCTTTCTAGAATCGTCAAGAGGGG
>JASJGU010000336.1:0-5374 GCA_033791385.1 Desulfuromusa sp. | reverse complement strand
AAAAGCTGTATTGCTCCCGTTTTTCAGAATATTAATAAAATCCGGATTAGAATTGGCATGTTTTTGCACTTTATCTACAGCCAGAAAATCCCATTCAGATTCATTCTTCGGTTCACCTGATTCTGGTATTGGCAGTGTTGCCGGCAACGGATTCAGCTGATATTCTGTCATACGATATCCACTCAACATCAACATATAAGCTTCAGCGTCGTTCCACGCGTCTAGGTCCGTCCGATTACCGGCCAGTAGCCTCTGTACACGCCGGTTGATACAGTACTTCGTCTCTGTATCCAGGGAAGATCCCTCAGTAGCAGATATTGTTGGCTCTGCTCGCTCTGTGCTTCCCACCCAGTCGACTGGTTCCGATGGGAGATCCATCTTAAGGTGAAGGTACATCAACTCGCGTAGCTCGCTCGAGCGTATTCGTGATTTAAGATCTGTGTATTCGGCATCACGAACCCGTGACATGAGGATACTGTTAGTTCTCAGCGGCACGGCAAGCAGACCGTTGGACGGGTTGTCCGCAGCCTCCATCTGACCACTTGCATCACTTACGAGCATCACCACACAGCCTTGTTCAGAGAGTCCTACAACACCCTGATTATCATGGACGCCGCCGTCTACAAGTCGGACTGTTATCTTATCATTTTTGTCATCCCCCCGCTGATGCTGATACAGATTCTCCAACTCGACTGGCTCGAACAGCCCGGGAACACAGGACGAGGCACCGACGGCAGTGCCAAGTCGAATTTTGGTAGAATCAGGTGGAGCATCTTCGTAATACAGGCGACGTAACCGGTAGTTGCCATCAATATCGGGATTTACACTTGCTGGAGGTTCTCCCATCCATGATGCAGTGAACTGCCAGTTATGCCCGGTGTTGAGCGCTGTGGCATTCACTATTAAGATCGGGACTTTGTTGGCTCTGGTCCAGTTCTGCCGGCGCGGATCGAAGGTTTTCTCACCAATAATTTTACTGTCTCGCGGGACCACAAACAGGTCTGAAATATAGCGCGGGTCGTTTTCTTCCCCATCTTTGATTTCGCTATACAGTTTTTCTTCGTACAATTCTCCAAGACGCTGTGTGCGGGAATAACCTTTAGAAAAAATCATCTTAAGGTTAGTTACCCATTCTGCCGCGATACGCATACGAATATTCGTCTGCACCCCTTTGAGAAATCCCTTTTGTACTCGGCTTACAAGATCGATATAATCCTGACGCTCAAGGTCAGCATCAACTTTTTCCTGCAAGAGTTTACGTAACTCCAGGTAATAATACGCACCGATGATCGATCCACCTGAAACACAGGAGATCACCTCAATCTGTCTCAGTTGATCGAGTTCTGCCAACCGCGCTAACACTCCGATATGAAAGAGTGAGGCTCTAAAGCCGCCACCCGACAGGGCTAGGCCAACCTTGCCAACATATGCAGATCTCAGTCCAGTAACTGAATCGCCGAGAAATTTGAGCAATATCAGTCCCGCCTCGGACACTGCAAAATCGTCGGTCGTTTTTGTACCTTCAAAATTCAACAATTTAGCCAAATCTGTCAGCTGTCTCGCTGTCGCCTCGAACTGCCATTGTGGTATGTATGAAATTTTTTTGGCGATTTTCAAGCACGCTCCTGCCTCTTGCAAATTGTTCAATCCGAAATACGCTTCAGCTAAGGTCACAACTGGCCAGTAGTCATCTTTTCCAGGAGATTTTTTTTTCTCCTGTAGCAATGGCTGCAAACTATCGACTATCTGTTTACGAATCACATTTGCTTCATCATGCCTGGCCACCACCTGGCTCTGTGAGAACTTTGACAATCCATCAGTATCCCTTTCAAGGCTGGCAAGTAAGTCGAGAACAAAGGCGGCGTTGATGCCCGGATATCCCTGTTTCTCAAACTTATTTTCCCGATCGGCTTCATGACCACGACGGTAAAAGAAAAAAGATATTTCCAGCTCCCGTTTGTCATTTCGGATCTGCCAGAGGCGCTTGTGAATTGCGCCTGCGAGGCCTAGTGTTTCAGGATTCGTAGAGTCCTTAAGATGATTACCTTCATCCAGTATTTTGAGGGCTTGGATCAGTCGGTGCTCGTCATTCTGGTGGGTGTCTTTGTAGGTGCACAGTGTTATCTCCTGACGCAACCGCAGATCCAATTCCTCATCAAGTATAAGGTCATTTGAATCCCTAACACTTTTCAATAAACGCCATGCATAACCAAATTCATCAAAATTTTTAAGATCCTGGCAGAGCTCCAATGCTTGCTCAGTATTGACAGTGCCGGAGTTAATTGAATTTATTGCCTTCTCGATACACTTTCGCCTTCTTTCTTGTTGTGTTGACATCTAGCACCTCTTTCAGGCCATAGTCGCTCTTTTTTTCTGTAGTGCTTCGATTATCTGGTTTAACCAGTCTGTTTCTTTACCGTGCTTACTTCGGGCATCGGCAATAAGCTTCAAGTTATTTTCAGTAGTCATTGGTTCCCATGATTCACGGACTTCAGCTAGTGATTGCCCCAGGCACGATGCTGCATCTTCCTTTTTGTTTTCAAGAACTGCAAGTTCCAACATCGTAGCGTGATCCCAATAATCAGCGGTTGCACCTTCTACACGCCTTTGAACGGCAAAACGCACAACCGGCAACAGCGTTCCTTTCGTCTCTATTGAGTCTAGGTCGCCCTTTATGTCCAGCAATGTGATCGCGTTAATGCCTGGATAAGCATCACGCTGGTCCGCCATAAAACCGCGTATGTAAGCGTCGATTGCATTGTTTAGATGCCCCAATGCTTCGATGTCATTACCGTCTCTAACGGCCTCGGTCCAATAATCTTTATGAATTCTCCCAATGAGGCCACAGGTTTCAGAGCTCGGGCCTTGTCGTTCCTCGACTGCTTTCAAGACTACTAACGCCTTTCCACGATTTTCTGGGTTTTCACCGCTACTACGGTTCAGCGCGAAGCCAAGCTGCTCCTGTACGAGAACCTGTTCCGCCAGTGGTTTCGGCATATCTTGTTGCACTTCGATCATGCCTTTCCAGTCACTTAGAGCCCGATAGGTTAGCATAAGGTCGATTACCGTGCCGCATTCGGCACCGTCCAGTGAGCCCATATTATCCCGAATCGTAGTCAGAAGTTGTTGTGCTTCTACGCTTGTCTCTTTATTTTTGGCCGTCTCCCGAACCTCGTCAAGTTGTAGTTTTATGTCCTTGTTGTATTCAACCTGCTTACGGAAGGTGTCCGTTTTGAGACGAGCTATTTGTCCGGGTTGCCATTCTCGGATCAGTTGAAACAACGGACTATCAACGGGTTCTGACGTTGCCGCCAGATTACGCAACTCCATCAATCTCTCGGTCAATGATGTCCGCAATTTTTTAGCCATCGCCTGTGAAAAGGAATTGTTTTTGCCCAAATCATATGGCAGCGACCTGAGGAAGTTAATATCAAAGGGGATAGGCTGATGTGTAGCAAATATTGTTACGGTGGTTGCAGGTCGAGCCGTGTGCCGAACGCCAAGCTCATAAAAAACATTGGCGTTTGCCGTCGTTAAATCCGCAACGGCAAAATTGCAGAGCAATAAACGCTCAAACATTGGCCCATGAATAATCCCTCCTGTCTTTTCTTCGTCAGCTCTTATCGGCTCCATTCCTGCATTTTCAATTGCGGGCTTGATTCCAGTCTCGTAAACGCGATCAAAGTCGATGTCCTTGCCACCAGTCGGATCAGGTTTGGTGCCAAATGGCATCAGTATAAAACAAAGTGGGTTCATCTCAGGTTTCCTGTTAGTTTATTGCGTAGCTTGAGTTACTACTCTGCCCCTTGGGGCGCTTAAATTGTTGTTAGTGGTTTGTTAAGCTTATTCTAAAGCGTTCCAATACCCCGTTCGCTTGCGGCGGAGTAGTTTATTGTGGGCTACTACAACTATCTGTGTTCAGATTAATCCGTCCCATTTATTGATAAAACCTATTCGATTTATCTTTTACCATATAAAGCACCAGCTCATCCGGCAAATTTGTAGTTAGTCAAAAATCTGGTATCCTTCGAATTCAGCCCAAAACTCGATTGCCAAGCCTGACCCTCATCATTTGTAATTGTATTTGGAATACGCTTTAACCGATTAAAATCATATGGTTACAGTAACGGCGGTCTCTCGCCACTCTTACAATGCTTCAATTGCTCATACATAAGGCTTTAAGTCTGCGTGTAAGCTGTTCTATAAAACTTTCTCGATTAAAGGTGTCGTGATTGAGCCTTACCACTTCAATGATACGCTCCTGAGCAAAATCAAACGGGATTTCAGGTGATTTTTTTTCTCGTATGGGAATCCACGTGGCCGACATGTCGCTCTGAGATTCTAGCGCATTTAACATGCCAGCTTCAAACAAGACCTTTGGGTTATCGATAAAATAACCTGCATTATGTGTATCCGGTTCTGAAAAATAACAGATTCCGAATGAACAGCTTCTAATCTTATCTGAAATTTGGGATACTATATTCCCCTGCTCATTGATATCTTGCCAATATACTACTTCTAATTCTTCGAATTTATGGACAGTCTCGCGAATAGCCCCCATGACTTCATTATCTGCCTTTGTGGAACAAGCAATGAACACCTTTTCATTTTTAAGTGGCGTAATATGTCGCTGTACTTGAGTCCAGTCGAGTATGTCTTTAAGTGCATCTTTGGAACAGGTAATTCTATGTTTGCTGGCATCGTTAAGCCACAAAATGATACCGAGAGCATCTACCACCATCTGAAGTTCATTTTTTGCTTTTTCATTAATTTTAAGGACTTCTGCGCTTTCCAGGCACAGAAAGCCAAAAACTCTTTTACCATATTTTAATGGAAAAATAATTGATGTCCTGACATCGGCTTTGGACGACTCATAAAAACGGGGGATACCTTCGATATGACCCCAATGGTCAACGTACTGCCATATTTCTTGAATTTGCTCAACTTCATTGAGTGGCTCACCGGATTTACCCGTTACCCATAAGGTTATTCCATTGGCGTATGCAAATGTGGATTGGGCCTTATACTCCCCATCTTTTTCTGTTACCGGCACTGTGTCGCTTGTCTCGCTGTTAGTCCAATATTTACCATCAACTGTGGCTGTCTGTAGTGCCGGTTGCGCTTTCAAATCCACTCCATCAATCATCACCCCGTAATGCAACATATTGAGTTCACGCATGAAATAATTTTCCACTAATAGGCGGACATTGCCACAGATAGAAGAATCAACAACGTCGACCGACAATGCAAAATTTTTGAGTTGTTTGCCAAAGGTATATTTCATGATTGGATCCTATCTTAGGTAATATAAATGATGTTATGAATAACAAAAAAAGCCGAACCACCTTTTCTCAAGGCAGCTCGGCTATCTGTT
>JASJGU010000335.1:0-4926 GCA_033791385.1 Desulfuromusa sp. | reverse complement strand
CATCCCGTTGATGCCCAGATCGCAGATGGCGGCTTTGACATCGTCCAACTTGAACGGCTTGATAATGCATTCGACCTTTTTCATTCTGAGGTTCTCCTTTTAAAAAACATTCACAGATTCCGGTAATGGTATCGACGGTTGCTATAGCATTCACCATGCCAAAGAGGTAACTATTTATTTTAAAAGAGTATTTCTATTGGCAATAAGATTTTCTGCTCTTTTTTTAGGCAAAAAAATATCCTCCTGCTCAGTTGATAAGCAGTAAAAAAATTCACAAAAAACTTTTTCTTCATTATTGACACTCGTTTCAAACAAGTGTTTAAATAAAGAATCGGTATGACTATTTAGCGCATTTTCTGGCAAATGCCGGGACAGCCCAGAATGGCGCTAGTTTACGCAATTTTGTAGTAATCACGTGACTGTCCTCAGCACCATCGGGGGCTGTCTCAAGAGTTTACGAGCCATGAAACGGTGGTGGTTCGCACCGCAAAATCCTGGGACAGCCCCCATGCAGGGAAAGTCCCGGTTTTGCTGAATAATTATGACGAAAGCCAAGTCATCTCCCTATTGAATTAGAAAGAATTACGATGTCACAATGCGGTACTAAAACCCGAATTTTAGATGGCGCTGAGCAGTTGTTTGCCCGCGAGGGCTTTCATAATACCTCGCTCAGAGCACTGACCAGTCTGGCTGAAGCAAACCTGGCCTCGGTCAATTATCACTTCGGATCTAAAGAAGCCTTACTCCAGGCGGTCATAGAACGACGACTGCTGCCCTTAAATAGTGTCCGGCAAAAAAAAATTGAAGAAATCCTTGCCCAGGCACAAAAAAGCTCCACCCTTCCCGACGCGGAGGCCCTGTTGCGCGCCTTTATTGAACCCACCCTTGAATTTCGTAATTCCAGCCCGGGAGCGCGGGATTTTATTTCCCTGATCGGGCGATCACTGAGTGAACCCGACGAAACGGTACGTAACTGTTTTCTGGATCTTGCTCTACCCATCTTTCAACTGCTGTTCGAAGCTCTGCGTCTAGCGTTACCGCAACTTCCCCCGGCGATCCTGATGGCCCGAGTACAGTTCATCATGGGGACTATGAGCCATGTCATGTGCATGGGTAGCCTTTCTGCTTTTAATAATCCAGAGCTGCCCCCACCTCTGGATCACAACACCTTGATTGAACAATTGTTGAAATATGTTCTCGCCGGGCTGGAGGCACCAGAATGAGACTGCTACTGCTTTTCCTGATACTGCTCAGCGCTTGTAATCCACTCCGAATGACACCACTTGAGCCCACTGAACCACCCGGAAATTATACAATCCAACAAACCGAACCGTTGGTTCAGCTGTCGGAACACTGGTGGACAGATTTCCACGATCCACAGCTAAATCGGCTGCAGCTACAGTTATTTTCCAATAATCTTGATCTGCGTCAGGCGCTGTATCGACTCCAGCAACTGGAAGCATTGCAAAAAATAGCTGGTTCCACTCTCTGGCCGCAGCTCAGTCTAAATGGGTCAGTCAGCCGTGACCGAACGCCCGGAATCCTCAGCGATACGACTGCGACCAATTCACGTCTCTCTGTTGCAGCGGGATACGAAGTTGACTTGTGGAATAAACTCAGCGACCAAAACAAAGCCGCTGAATTTCGGCAGTTGGCAGGAGAGAGGGAAGTTCAGGCGCTACTGCTCAGTTTGAGCGCGCAACTGGCTGAACAATATTTTCTTGCCGTGGAACAACAAGCACAACTGGAATTACTCAGACAACAGGCAGCGCGCAAAAATGATGTTCTGCAAACAGTAATTGAACGTTACCGGGCTGGGCTGTCAACCGCCGGGGAGGTCTATCAGGCGCAACAAACCCTGGCGATTGTTGAAACTCTCGTTCCAGAACGTCAAACCACCCTGACCCGAGCGCAAAACAGTATTGCATTACTCCTCGGACAGCTGCCCGGAAGCGTTTTAATCAACAGAAATGAACTGCCACAGTTGAACAACGTGGTTGATATTGGTCTGCCGGCAGATCTTTTGATCCGCCGCCCCGATGTCGCAGCAGCTCTGCTGCAACTTAAAGCAGCAGACCGGGAGCTGGCTGCAGCGCTGGCAGCTCAACTTCCGGCGATCAATCTTTCGGCAACCTTGGGGCGTTCAGCGACCCATCTGGCCGCTGGAGATATTGATGGGACTTTCTGGAATCTAGCTGTCGGACTAGCACAACCATTGGTTGACGGCGGTCGCCGCCAGGCCGAAACAGAACGTCAGAAAGCAATTCGGTCTGAAAATCTGGCAGCTTATCGACAGGTGCTGCTGACCGCCTTTCAAGAAGTGGAAACCGCGTTAGTTGCTGAAAGCAACACCACCGTCAGGGCGACCAGATTGGAACGACAGCGCCAGATCAACCATAACAACCTGCAATTTACTCGGGATAATTATCTTTACGGCTTAATCGACAGCAGGGATTTTTTGCTCAGTCAAGTTTTTCAGTTAGAGATTCTCAGCCAGCAACTTAGCACCCACCGCCAACAGCTCAGTAACAGAATCACCCTGGCACGGGCCCTGGGTGGTAGTTGGATGGCGGCAGAAATTAACCAACAACGACAAATACTGATTGAAGAGCAGGATGGAACCAATGACTGAAACAAAGAAGAAATCCCGGCTGGCATTAAAAATCATCCTCCCCTTGCTGATCCTGGGCATCGGCTTTGTGGGATTCAACATGATGTCTAAATTAAAAAAAACTCCACAGCGACAGCACCCGCCACAACAGGGCGCTTTGGTCGATGTTGTCACACTTAAATCCATAGTCCACCAGGTAACAGTCCATGCGACAGGAACGGTTCAGGCAGAACAAGAGATTGTCCTGGTGCCTGAAGTCAGCGGCAAAGTCAGTTGGATTTCACCACAACTGGTCAGCGGGGGTCTTTTCAAAAAAGGGGAAACGTTACTAAAAATTGAGACAAGTGACTTCGAACTGGCTACTGAAAAAGCTCGCGCCGAGATTGCTCAAGTTCAAGTGGCACTGGCCACTGAACGTGAGCGAGCCAAGATTGCATTGTCCGAATGGGCACGAATCGATTTTGCCGACAAAGACAAACCCGGCCCACTGGTCACCCGAGAAATCCAATTAAAACAACAACAGGCAAATCTGGCAGCGGCAGAAGCAAATCTGGAGCAGACCCAACTCAATCTGCAGCGTACCGAGCTAAAAGCCCCATTTAATGGTCGTATCCGTCAGGAACAGGTTGATATTGGCCAATACTTGCGTGCCGGAACCAGTTTCGGCAGCTTTGCCGGAACTGATCGAGCCGAAATTCACATCCCTTTGCCAGCGAGAGAACTGACCTGGCTGAATATCCCATCGGCCACGCAAAAGAAAGGGTCTTCTGCCACAATTCACCTCCCTGATATCAACAACGCCATCTGGCATGGGACATTGATCCGCAGTCTGGGTGAAATCGATCCCAACAGCCGCATGGCAACCGTTGTTGTTATGGTTGAAGACCCCTATCAGTTGAAGAACCCGTTAAACCAACCCACCTTGTCCAACGGCTTGTTTGTTGATATTGAACTGCAGGGTGAAGAATTTGCGGATATCATCAGTATCCCGCGGAAAGCATTGCATTCAGATGATCTGGTCTGGATTGCTGATAGCGAAAACCGTCTCAGTTTGCGCTCAGTTGAAATCTTACGCCGGGAAAAACAAAAAATTCTGATCAAGAGTGGAATCCAGGCTGGTGAAAAACTGGTGCTGACCACCCTCTCAGGAGCAACAGAGGGAAGACTTCTTAGACCCGTGATACAGGAGAACCAGCAATGAACGGAGCAGTCAAATGGATGGCCATGAATCACGTGGCTGCCAACCTGCTGATGCTGATTCTAATCCTCGGAGGCGTCATTATGGCGCCCAGCATCAAACAGGAGATCTTCCCGGAAGTGTCTCTCGATCGTGTTTCGGTGTCGGTTGCCTATCCCGGTGCCGGCCCTGAAGAGGTCGAAGAAGGCATCATCATCAAAGTTGAGGAGAGCCTGACAGCTGTCGATGGGATTAAACAGCTCAAGGCGACCGCTAACGAAGGATTTGGAACAGTCATCGCCGAAATCTACACCGACGAAAATGTCGATGATGTCCTGCAGGATATCAAAAGTGAAATTGATCGGATCACCACATTCCCTGAAGATGCTGAAAAACCGGTCATCAGCAAGTTATCCAACCGTCGCGAAGTTATCTCGCTGGTGATTTACGGCGAAGCCAAAGAGAAGGTTCTGCGTGAACAGGCTGAACGGATCCGCGATGAATTACTCGAGCTACCGGATATCACCCAAGTTGACCTCGGTGGCGTACGTCCATTTGAAATAACGATTGAAATTCCAGAGCGAACCCTGCAACGCTATAACCTGACCCTTGACCAGGTTGCGGCAGCAATCCGTTCTGCTTCACTCGACTTGCCGGGCGGGACAATTAAAACCACGGGTGGCGAGATTCTGCTCAGAACCAAGGAACGTCGCTACTGGGGCCCTGAATATGCGGATATCACCATTCTGGCTAATCCGGATGGAACCCAGGTCAAGCTGGGAGATATTGCCAACGTGGTTGATGGCTTTGCCGACAGCGAAACCTATGGCAAGTTTGATGGCAAGCCTGCGGCGATGGTTCAGGTCTTTCGCATTGGTGAACAGAAACCGACCGAGATTTCTGCCCGGGTTATCTCCTACGTAGAAGAAAATCGCCCCAAACTTCCGGGCAGTCTACAACTGGCAATCTGGAACGACACCACAGAAATTTTCAACAGCCGCATGAGTATGTTGCAAAGAAATGCCCTGCTGGGATTGGGGCTGGTCATTATCATCCTCGGTCTGTTCCTGGAAATCCGTTTGGCTGGCTGGGTCATGCTCGGCATTCCAATTTCGTTTTTCGGCACCCTGTTTCTCAT
>JASJGU010000334.1:0-2991 GCA_033791385.1 Desulfuromusa sp. | reverse complement strand
AACCACAATAGTTGGAGCAGCAAACCCCGGCTATGACACAGAAGCTCAAAATAACCTGATGGACGAGTACTCTGATCTCTCTTACGAGCAGTATCAGATTACTGCTGGTGGTACCTACAACTTCACCGAAGCTTTTTACACAAAAGCTTCCCTCACTTATGACATCTTTGATATGCAAGAAGAATTTGTCTACGGTGATGAAGATGGAACCGCTTACTACGGTTACGTAGGGGTTGGTTGGAACTTCTAGTATCAAAGTAACATTTTGAAATGATTTATCTTAGCCCGGCTGGAAACAGTCGGGCTTTTTTTATTGTCTGGTCGGGCTAAACCCTTCTCCAGGAGAAGGAAGACCTGACATGGAGTCAACACATTCTGTTGATACTGATGAACAACAACTGTCACACGACAATCTGGAGTATACTGAGGATCCGGTTGCTGATATAACACTCCAATCTTCCACAAAAGCAGGTAATTATGTCCTCAAATCGCGTAAACAACACAAAAGATTCCTGGGAATTGATCGATACGGCATCGATCCCGGGACAAGGAACCGAGCTGCAGCTCTACCAACGTGATGGAGAATTTTCCATCAGCATCCTTGGTGGTGGCGTTCTGATGAGCACCTGGGCACACCAATCTGAGGATGCGCTGGCCGAATTGTCGTGCCGCAAAATTGTCGATTGTGACCAACCCCGCGTACTGATCGGTGGTCTTGGTATGGGCTTTACTCTGGCGGCAGCACTACGCTGCCTCGGTGACACTGCCGAAGTGGTCGTGGCTGAACTGGTGCCGGGACTGGTAGAGTGGAACCAGGGCACTCTTGGCAAATATGCAGGCAACCCGCTGCATGATCCACGCTCTCAGGTTCGTGTAGGGGATGTCGCTAAAGTTCTGCGCGAGCAACGCCAAGCCTATGATGCAGTTCTCCTCGATGTCGATAATGGTCCTCATGCGATCACGCGTAAGAAGAATAACTGGCTCTACACCACCGATGGCTTGACCGAAGCTTACCGCGCACTGCACCCGGAAGGGATCCTCGCCATCTGGTCAGCTGGCCCCGATCGTGAATTTATGCAACGCCTGCAAAAAATTGGTTTCAAGGTGAAGCAGGTTCGGGTGCGAGAACATCAGAACAAAGGGGATCTGCATGCAATCTGGATTGCTGAACGGGAGGCTTGATTATCTTTGAACCAAGGAAAAACCTATGAAGAACTCAGTAACTCACCATATTCTGCGCATCGTTCTCTTTGCTCTGCTGGGAGCGCTGTTGGCTACCACCCTGTGGGCCGCCAATCCAATCAACCCCGGCAAACTGTTTCCAGAAGTTCCTCTGCCCGCTCCGCTCGACCCTGCCCAACGCTCTTATCTGGGGCTTACCGATAACCAACCTTTTACACTCAGTCAGGTTGAAGGCCGCATCGTCCTGGTCGAAATTCTCAACGTCCTCTGCCCCCACTGTGTCAGGCAGACGAAACCCTACAATCAGCTCTACCGGATGATTGAAGCCGATCCGGAAACCCGTGGCCGGATTAAAATGCTCGGCGTGGCGGTGGCCAACGACGATGAGGCGATCGATGATTTCGTCGTCATTTACTCGGTTGCCTTCCCGGTTATTTCTGACCGCCACTTCAAGCTGCACAAAGCACTGCGCGCTGGCCCGACACCGTTTTCACTTTATCTGTTGCGCGACCATCCCGACGAAACCTTCGTCGTCACCGACACCCATCTTGGTAACGATTATAAGATGGACGAGCTGTTTGATTACCTCAAGGATCTGCTGAGTATGAACGCCAGCGAGTTCACCTCACTGCCGCAGGACGAGGCAAAGGTGGAAAATGATCTGCGACCGCCACAGTCCGAAACAGAGATCGCTGAAATGGTCAAGGATGCTTTCGCCACACAAGGGAAAGACTTCAACAATTTCCGCAGACTGGATCTATCCAGTAATCGTTGGGTCTACACTGCCACCATAACTCGAGACGGTCGTAGTCAGCCGATATTTGCCGAAGTTACCAATCGCTCTGCTATCTGCGATATCTGTCATAGCGTCCATTTTTTCTACGTGTTCGACCAAACTGGTCAGGTGCTCGACTTTGCCCCGCTCCATTTGACCAAGTACGGCAACGTCGAATGGAACCGGGCTGAAATCGATCACTTCGCCCGCCGCGTGGTCGGCAAGCGGCTGTCCGGTTCCTGGAATTTTGATCCCAAGACAGATGCCTTGACCAGTGCCACCATGACTTCGGCCATCATATTTGATGATCTTGGGCAAGGACGAGAACTGCTTGAGGAGTTGCAAAAAAATAAATTGCTGGAGCCATGAGTCCACTAAAAAATTGGGGAAACAATGGCGAATGGCAGCTTAAAGGGTAAATAACGGAAAATCCGGGATAGTTACAGGAGTAAGACCCACAACGAGAAGGAATAAACGATGGAATCTTTTGAACAGAACATCCAGGTTCGCTGGTCCGACCTTGACCCAAATGGTCACGTACGCCACTCGGTTTATTTTGATTTCGGCGCCCAAGCGCGGATTGCCTACCTGCAGCAACAGGGCTTCGGCATTGATTGGATGAAAAGCAACGGGATAGGACCGGTGCTGTTTCGCGAGGAGGCAAAATTTTACCGGGAGCTGAACTCTGGTGATGACCTGATCATTAATGTAAAGCTTTCCGGGTTATCTGACGATCACCGCAAATGGAGCATGCATCACCAGATCCTGCGCGGCGATGAACTCTGCGCCACCCTCGATCTGGACGGCGCTTGGCTTAATTTAAAAACCCGGCGCATTGCGCCCCCGCCAAAAGAGCTGGGGACAAAGTTTGGGGCGTTGGAGCGGACAGAGGATTTCAGGGTTACTACCTCGGGGAAAGGGAGGTAGAAATGCTTGGAAATGGCACAGTCCCCCGAGCTCAACAATAATCATTACAACCTAAGTGACAACCTCAAAAAGAACCGACAAAGCCAATACGCACGGAATTATCAATG
>JASJGU010000333.1:0-12514 GCA_033791385.1 Desulfuromusa sp. | reverse complement strand
CAGTTGCTCAGCTCCTGCACCAGTGGAGCCAGATCGGCATTGCGGATTTCCGGCGGGGTGAACGGGAGCAGGCTGCCGTGGGCTCCTTGACTCCAAAGCCGGTAGCAGACTCCAGCAGCGAGTCGCCCGGCGCGTCCAGTCCGTTGTTCAGCACTGGCCTGAGAGATGCGGACCTTTTCGAGGCGAGTCAACCCGCTGGCCGGATCAAAGCGAGGTTGGCGAGCATAGCCGCTATCGATCACCACGCGGACACCTTCAATCGTCAGGCTGGTTTCGGCGATATTGGTGGACAGAACCACCTTCCGGCGGTTTCCGGCTCTGATCGCCTTTTCCTGCTCGGGGTAGGGGAGTGCGCTGTACAATGGACAGATATCGATTTCGTCCAGATCCTTGAGCAACTGCCAACAGCGGTTGATTTCACCCGCACCCGGAAGAAATACCAGAATATCACCTTCGGTCTCACGCAGAGCACGCTGGATGGCTGCGGTTGTCCCTGCAACCAGGTTGTCGTTCTCCTGCACTGTATAGTGAATTGTGACCGGGTAACTCCGTCCTGCACTGCTGAGCAGGGGAGCATCCAGCAATTTTGCCAGGGGAGCGCCATCCAGAGTCGCCGACATAATGAGAATTTTCAGGTCCTCGCGCAGTCCCTGCTGGGCGTCATGACAGAGTGCCAGGGCCAGATCAGTGTTCAGGTTGCGTTCGTGGAATTCATCGAAGATGATCAGTCCGATCCCGTCCAATTCCGGGTTTGACTGCAACCGTCGCGTTAGAATCCCTTCCGTCACCACTTCAATTCGGGTCTGTTTCGAGACCTGCCGCTGATAGCGGATCGTATAGCCAATGGTTTTGCCAACCGAATCTCCATACAGTTTGGACATATAGCGGGCGGCATTGGTCGCTGCCAGCCGCCGCGGTTCCAGAATCAGTATCTTTTGCCCCTGCAACCAGTCTTCATCCAGCAGTGCCAGAGGAACCTGAGTTGTTTTACCTGCACCGGGTGGCGCTTGCAGGATCACTGTCTGGTGAGCTGCAAGGGTGGCCTTTAGTTCGGGCAGAATGTCGTGAATAGGTAGATTCATGAGTTCAGTAGTTAGATACAGATATAGTTTTCAAATAGGAAACGATCATTTTTTTGCAAGGTCAAGGAAATCCAAGTATTTGAGCTGAGGCGTAGTATTTTTACGCCGCACAAACAAAATATGCAGATTGACACAGAGATTGCGGAAAAATGATCGTTTCCAGAAAATAGAGTCTGGCATCCTTTGAGATAATAAACGTTATCAGGTCGGAACTGTTGATATCACAAACGGCCGCAATGGAGAAATACCCACGTTCGGTGTTCAGAACAAGTACCTCTTGGCCATTCAAATCTAAACGAGAGAATCTCATACATTATCCTCTCTTAACAGCTGCTTGTTTTTAAATCAGTGTTCAACTACATTATCATTCAATCTATATTAATAGGAATGGGTAATCAATATGACAAAGAGAACTGCTGATACACTCCTTGAAGATGTTTTAACTGCCTATGACAAAATCGCTGATGAACGAAAGAAAGAACTGCTGCAGGCTGCCGTAAAGCATCTCTTCGCTTTTGTCCGCGAGGTTGATCTGAGTCGCGATGAATGGATATCCGGGATCGAACTGTTAACCGCCATCGGTCATACCTGCACCGATGAACGACAGGAATTCATCCTGCTGTCCGACCTGCTCGGAGTGTCGTCTTTAGTCGAGCTACAAACCCGACAAGCGCAAGGTGCGGAAACTCCTGGTAGCGTTGTTGGCCCGTTTCATCTGGACAACTCTCCCTTTATCCCGCTGGGCGGAACGATTGACCTCGACCGTGTCCCGGGTGGTGAATCCGTTTATGTCAGTGGGCGGGTTATCGGTATCGATGGAGAACCTATTGCGGACGCTCTCCTCGATCTGTGGCAGACCGCTCCCAACATGCTTTACGCCTTGCAGGATGAAAATCAGTCAGAACACAACCTGCGCGGCAAACAGAAAACTGACAGTGAGGGACGCTTTGCGTTTATTACCGCCAAACCGGTTCCCTACTCAGTTCCAACTGACGGCCCCTGTGGGGAAATCCTGAATATCTCGAACCGCCATGGTATGCGCGTTGCCCATATCCATGTCGGCATCGAGGCTGACGGGTATAAACAACTGATAACTGAAATTTTTGTTGCAGACGATCCCAATCTCGATAGCGACACGGTTTTTGGAGCGCGCCCTGAGCTGCTGATGGAATACAGAAAGAATTCCGATCCCAATCTGGACGTTGATCTTGTTGCCAACTACGAATTTGTTCTTCGCCGTAGCGAAAACTGAGAAAAAGTTACCCATACCATCAGTGAAGTCCCTGCGTAGGCACTTCACTGATGGTATGAGAATAAAAGGGGTCAAGTCTTTGCTTGACCCATGCCGAGACCACCACGAATTGAATATCCGCTTTCCAGATCTCATGTAATGAATCTCAGAATTCAGGTGACACAATATCTATTTCATAAAATATGTGTTGTGTTCTTTGAATAACAATCAAAACAGACTTGATCCTATTGTGACTTCTTTTGTTCTTGTGATTTTGTATCGCGTTGAAAAAATAGACAGATACTGTTCAAGAGCATTTGAATGACAAGTCATGATCTAAATGCTGTCGATTTAAAAACATTCAAGAGAAGAGAGATATTTTTAAAAACTTGACGGAAATAGACACTGTTGTACTCTCCGTATAGGTTTTAGATTCAAGCTGGGATTATAGTCAATGACCTCGCCGGGGAAACATAGATTTTCATGAACAGAGCTATTGAATTACGCCATGAGCTGCACCAGAACCCCGAGCTGTCGGGGAGGGAAGCGGAAACAGCCGAAAGAATCATTCAGTTTTTTACACCTCTACGTCCAGATGCGTTGATAAAAAATCTTGGCGGCAACGGCATAGCAGTGATTTTTAACGGGGTTGACCCTGGTCCGACAGTTCTTCTGCGCGCTGAACTGGATGCTGTACCGATTCAAGAAACGACCCAGACTCCTTACCAATCGGTGCGTCCGCATATTGCCCATAAGTGTGGTCATGATGGCCACATGGCCATTCTTGCGGCTGTTGGTTTGAAACTGGCCTCCGAGCGGCCGCCCCGGGGACGGGTCGTTCTCCTTTTTCAGCCGGCAGAAGAAACAGGAGTCGGGGCTGCAGCAGTGATTGCCGATCCAAGGTATTCTGAAATTACTCCCGATCTGGTTTTTGCCCTGCATAATTTACCGGGATTTCCTTTGGGGCAGGTCGTGATCCGGGACGGTACTTTTACCTCCGCATCGCGAGGGATCACAATTAAACTATCCGGTTCTACAGCTCATGCCGCTCAGCCGGAGACAGGGTACAGCCCGGCTCTGGCAATGGCGCAGATCATTACGCGCCTGTCCAGTCTTTCAGCGAAACCGGTTACGGCGGAGACTGCTTTTGTGACAGTCGTCGGGGCGAAACTTGGCACTAAGTCTTTTGGTACAGCTCCGGGTGTGGCTGAGATATGGGCAACCCTGCGCAGTGAAACCGATGCTGTAATGGAGACGATGATCGGGCAAACTCAGCAGATTGTATCTAACGCTGCTCTTGCTTCTTCTCTCGGTTATTCAATCGACTATAGCGACATTTTTCAAGCGACCGTCAACTCTCAATATGCCAATAATATTATACGTTCGAGCTGCGCAAAGGAATCTGTTGCTGAACCAGCGAATCCCTTCCGCTGGTCAGAAGATTTTGGTTGTTTTACCGCCTTGACGCAAGGCGCTCTGTTTGGAATTGGTGCCGGGAAAGGCGCTCCTGAGCTGCATAACAGTCACTACGATTTTCCGGATTCACTGATTGAGCCGGCCGCACAGCTTTTCTGTGAAATTATCAATCACAGCCTTGGTTGAAAAGGGGTCAGGTCTTTGTTTGAAAAAGAGGGACATTCCTCTCATTCTCATATTCTCTGAAATCAGGGGAGTGTCCCTAGTTATTCCGACAATTTATGATCGTAGCCACTTATTGTCTGACTGAGGTTTTTTAGGTCTGAGATTCTCCCATCATCTTGATTTCTCACAAGTGATCAGATCTTTATGGAGTAGGATTTTTTATTATCATATCATGCTCGAGGTAGTTGTTGTCCTGTTCGGTCCGAGTATGCAGAAGAGGATAGGGTTGTCAGGTCGGTTCCAATTGCTGGTCGTCGTGTGGCAATTATCCGTTAATTTTATGAGTTACCTGAGGGCAGAGAGCTTTGGATGTTCAAGATTGACTGCAACTGAATCGACAGGGATAAAATGCTGTATAGATGGATAACGAATACGGCCCAACGCGGGTTGTCCGGTTGGGCCGTATGGTGTTCGTGGTTCGTTTAGAGGGTCTGTTCAGTATTTAACATATCAAACTAGGATGCATTGTTTGACAGAACCTGTTGTGCAATGACTTTAAACTCGTCATCAGTCAAGATATCGCGCTTTTTGATTCCCGCCTGTTTGACAATATTCAGCATCTCATCAATTTGATCATCATTTGCTGTGCCAATACCAAGTTCATCAAGTTTATAGGTGATGGACGCTTTTCCGCTTTTCTTGCCGAGCACAATTTCTCCTGTTCGGCCGGTCAGTGCCGGGTGTGTGCCGAACATGACGAGAGGGTCGTGCATAACGAAATTGATACCGATGCCTGATTCCCGAGTAAAATTGGCACTGCCAAGAATCGGTTTGTTCCGTGCAATCGGGACATTTGAAAGTTTCGAAATCAGTGCCCCAAGCTCAGGCAGTTTAGCCAACTGATAGCCGGTATCGTAGCCGTAAAGTAGCTGCAGGCCGAGAATGAGTTCTTCCAGTGCGGCATTTCCGGTTCGTTCACCCAGCCCATTGGCGCAACTATGTACAACCTGTGCCCCTGCAGTAACAGCAGCGAGTTCAGTGGCTACACCCATACCAAAATCGTTATGTGTGTGGATCTCAATCGGCAGGCCGGTCATACCTTTTACCCAGCGAACCAGGTATTGGATGGCTTCCGGGGTTGCGCATCCCATGGTGTCGACAATGCCGATCGAATCAGGTGGTGATTCGGCCATGATTCCCTTACACAAATTCTCCAGATCTTCGGGGCGTGCTCGTGTTGTATCATAAGGGAAAAATACAGCGTAGAGGCCCTGTGCGCGAGCATAATTTATGACCTCGGAGCTGCGTTTCAGGACATCTTTCCAGGTCCACCCGAACTGGGTTTTGAGTTTGGGATAGCCGATTGGAACCTCAATGATGACACCATGAGCGCCGCACTCCAGAGCTTTGTCGATATCTTGCTTCATTGCCCGTGAAAATACAAAAATCTGAGAATCGAGGCCGAGTTTGGAGATTTGCTTGATTGCTTCTTCGTCTTGCGGTGACACTGCAGGCATTCCAGCCTCAATACGATCGATACCGATTTCATTGAGCTTTTGCGCGATTGCAACTTTATCGTCGATGGAAAAAACCACACCGGGTGTTTGTTCGCCATCGCGCAGAGTTGCGTCATGAATTTGCACTTTTGCAGGTAGCTCAAGGGTGTTGAGGACTTCAGGGATGAAATTGTATGGACTGACCCACCAATTTCCATTTTTGGGATCAATATGCTTTTCATTCATAACAGGTGTCTCCGTAGATGTGTATGGGTTGTCGAAAAGTTGATGCAATGTTTATTTTTAGTAGAAATTGAAGTGTTTGTATTTGTTTCGTATATAATTTATATTAAAAATAAAAAAAATCAATAATTTTATGTATAATTTAATTTTAGATATATTCTAAACTTGAAATTCACATAGTCTTGATGTTCTTCAAGCTGCTGAATTAAAAAGGAATGTTCAAAAATATCACATTTATTATATGTGATGCGGGGAGGATTTGATTGTGGCACCATCAGTAAAAAATCGATATTATCGCAATGTAAAACCGTCATCATCGTTCAGTGAACGTCTTTTATCTATTACTGAGCGGGGTCTGGCCCTCGTTGGCATCTCTCATCTGAGTCGTCGTTATGATCCTGTCTCCGCTATCAGCCAGCTGTGCCAGGTCCTTTTGTCGAGTAAAGGGGAGGCGTCAGGAATCGCATTATCGTTAGAGATATTGTCACGCTACCAAAATCTAAGTGATGAGGAGAAAACCGAGTTTTTTGTTTCGCTTTATGAAAACTTCCCCGCAGATCAGGGGCAAGCAGAGGTGGCTGCGAGAGCTTATCTTGCCAATCCCTCACAGGATAGCTTGTGGGAGCTCCTGACCGCTGCAGAGCCGGCACGGCAAGAGCTGTTCAGACGCTTAAATCAAACTGAAGAGGCCACGAAAATACTTGTGAATATGCGCGCCGACTTCTTGTCCAGACTCAGGTCAAAGCCGGAGCTCAGGGTTGTTGACCGTGATTTCATTGATCTGTTTACGGCCTGGTTCAATCGCGGTTTTCTGGAATTGCGCCGGATTGATTGGAACACGCCTGCGGCACTTCTTGAAAAAATTATGATCTATGAAGCTGTGCATGGCATGTCGGGCTGGGGGGATTTGCGTGAACGAATAGATCCGCCTGACCGTTTGATCTATGGGTTTTTTCATCCACAACTAGGAGATGAACCTCTTATCTTTGTTGAAGTCGCACTGATGGAGGAAATGCCTGCATCGATCGACAGTATTCTTGCTGAAGATCGCAAGGTGGTTGAGTCGGAATCATCTAAAATAGCTGTGTTCTACTCAATTTCAAACTGTCAGCGTGGGCTGCGTGGAATCCCGCTTGGAAATTTCCTCATTAAGCAGGTTGTGAAAGATTTGAAAAAGAGTTTTCCGAGTTTGAAGGAATATGTGACATTGTCACCAATTCCCTCTTTTGCGCGTTGGTTTGCTGATGCCAGTGGTGAGGGCGGAACCATCCTCTCCGCGAAAACCCGTGCTGCATTAGCAGAGTTGTCAGAGTCCGATTGGTGGAAGAACAAAGAGACCTCGCGTCAGCTTGAGCAGGAACTTTTGCCCGCAGCAGCTTGGTTTCTGTGCCATGGAAAGAAGGCAGATGGTCGACCGATTGATCCAGTTGCGCGCTTTCATCTTGGAAATGGGGCACGGCTGGAACGTATAAACTGGTCCGCTGATACGTCAGACAACGGTCTGCGAGGTGCGCATGGGATGATGGTGAATTATCGCTATAGATTGGATGAAATAGAACGTAACCACGAGGGGTTCGCAAATTCAGGTCTGGTCGCTGCCTCGTCAAGTGTTACACGTCTGGCCAACGCATTTGACGTCGAAACTGATAAAAATGCCGTGGAAAGTGAAACAGGTAAAGTTGATAGTGATGCCTGAAAACCTGACTTTAATGGCTGGCTATAAGGGGAAGTAGATGAAAACAAAACAAGATCAATCAGATGTCGCGAGGAATAGCAGGAGGAATTCTTCTGAACTTGACGAGGGGCAGGAACTCTGTGGTCCTGAATCGATGACGAACCGTGCATATACACGGATCCGGGCTGATATTATCTCGGGTGTTCTCGCGCCCGAGCGTAAGTTGAAGATTGAGGAGCTGCGTCAAATCTACAATTTAGGACCGAGTCCGATCCGTGAAGCTCTGAGCTCTTTGACATCAGAATATCTTGTCGAACGTCTTGATCAGCGTGGTTTCCGAGTTGCCAGGATCAGTCTTGTAGAGTTTGATGAATTGTTGAAAACACGTTGCTGGCTTGAAGAGCGTGCACTCCGAGAAGCAATAGCTAATGGAGACAAGGAGTGGGAAGAGCAGGTTCTGTTGGCTGCCTATCGTTTGTCTCGTGTCCCACGACTGGAGGCTGGGAGTGATTGCTCTGATAATCACGAATGGGAACAGCGGCACAGGCATTTTCACAAAACATTGATCACTGCATGTGGATCAAAGATTCTTCTGCGATTGTGTGAGATGCTCTACGATCAGAATATCCGTTACCGTCAGCTGTCAAATATCAAGGCTTATCCAGCTCGGGACATTAATGCTGAGCATGGTGTAATAACCGATGCCGTTCTCGCACGTAATGCAGATCTTGCAACAGAGCTTCTTATTGCACATTACACCGAGACTGGAAAGCATCTGAAGGAGAGTCTTGTTCTCACGGTCCCCACAACGGATGAACATGAATCGGAGCGGTCCCTCTGAGAAACAAAATTTGTGATGTACAGCACCTTCTTTTGCCCTGTGCTGGCACAATCACTTAACAAATTAACAATGAATTCCTCTGTTTGCTGTTGTTAAAAAAAACGATAAAATAGATATACCCATTGAAATTATCGATAAACTTCACTATAGTTTTTAAAATAAAAAATAGCGACTTGTTTATTGAAAGGGGTTCACTGGATTTATACTTTAATAACATTATCATTTAAGTAAGCTCGGGACTGAAAAGTTCAGGGGTGATAAACAGTAAAAAATAGGTTTCGGCTTCATCCACACACAACTCAAAGGAGAGACTAATGCGTCATTGGAAATTATGCTTTACCGCTTTTGGCATCGTGACAGGATTATTTGTTTTTGTTCTTTCAGCAAGTGCTGCTGATCTACGGATCGGTACCGCGAGTCAAGGCGGTGCGTTCTATCCCATCGGACAGGCTGTGGCGACCCTGGTGAATAACCATACCGACGGTTTGAAGATGGTTCCGGTTGTCACCGGTGGGTCTGTACAAAACCCACGGTTGGTGAATAGTGGCGAAGTCGATATCGCCATCACGAACAATAACCTGTCCGTGCTTGCCAACAAAGGGGTCGCCATGTACGCCAAGCAGGGCAAAATGGACCTCAAAGCTGTCGGCTCTCTTCATTTTAGTGTTCTGCATATGGTGGTCGTCGAAAATTCATCGATTCAATCGATTCCTGATCTCAAGGGTAAGCGCGTCGCAGTTGGTCCGGCCGGTGGTGGAACCCTTCAGTTTCTTAAGCAGGTCCTTGGACTGTACGATATGACTATTAAGGATATCACGCCTAGTTTCCTCTCTTATGGTGACGGCTTCAGTCAACTGGCGGATGGTAATGTTGATGCTGCTTTTGCACTGAGTGGTTTCCCGTCAAGTGCCGTTATGCAGGCACGAGTTAATAAGGAACTTCGTTTTATCAAGCTGGCTCCCGAGGTTATGGAGAAGGCCTTGGGCAAATATAAGAACTACAATCGTGTTGTCGTTCCGAAAGCTGTCTACGATACTGCTGAAGATGGTGTCGTCCTTGGTGTCTCTAATATGTTGATTGTCAATGCTGATATGGATACTGAAACGATCTATCAGATTACCAAGGCGATCTATGACAATATGGACGAGTTTCGGTCGATGAATGCGATTGCCAATCAGATTGAACCGATGATGTCTCTAAAGCTGAGTATTCCGTTGCACCCTGGTGCCAAGCGTTACTTCGATAGTAAATAGCGCGGACTAACCCAGGAAAGATAGAAGTCTATCTGTAATAATTTACAAAAAGGAATAAGGGCTGTTGCTTGGCTTCGTTCCTACGGAGAATAGGTCATGTCAGAATCTGAAGAAAAAAAGAGCGTAAAAACCGGAAATTTTCGGTTGGTGACCATCCTTGCTTTTATGGTTGGCGCTTTTCACATGATCAATATTTCGGGAATAGTTTCACTTTCAACGATAGAGATTCGCATTGTTCACCTGTTGATGATGTTTACAATGCTATTTCTGACCAAGCCAGCCCTGAAACGTTTTGAAGGGTGCCTTGCGGATAAGATCGTCCGCTACGTCCTTGTTGCCGCCTCTGTCGCGAGCGGTATTTATTTGTTGAGCAGGTGGCAGGATATCGCCATCAGCGGAGGTGAAACCGTACCGCTGGACGCATGGGTCGGGATTGTTATCGTGGCTTTAGTGCTAGAGGGGGCCCGCCGAGGTGTTGGAGCCGTTCTGGCTTTGATTACACTGATCTTTTTTACTTATCCTTTCTATAGTCCCTTCTTGCCGGGAGTTCTGTCGGGGCGCGGATACAGCCTCACTCGCATGTCAGAATTTCTGACAACAACACCTGAAGGGGTGTACGGAATTCCGATCGGAGTGTCCTCGACCTACATCATTATGTTTGCAATCTTTGGTGCTTTTCTGAGTGAATTTGGTGCTGGGGATTTTTTCTTTCAACTGTCTAGTCGAGTGACGAATAACATGACCGCTGCAGGGGCAAAAACAGCGGTTATTTTCAGTACCTTGTTAGGGATGATTTCCGGATCAGCTGCGGGTAACGTCGCTGTTACCGGTACCCTTACAATTCCCATGATGAAGCGCGAAGGCTACCAAAGTCATCAGGCCGCCGCGATCGAAGCTGTTGTCTCCACGGGAGGGCAAATGATGCCGCCTGTCATGGGGGCTGCAGCTTTCATTATGGCAGAAATTCTGGGAATCCCTTACTCAAATATTATGCGTGCGGGACTGATCCCGGCACTGTTGTTTTTTGTGACGTTGATCTTTGTTGTTCATCTGCAAGCTTTGAAATCCGGGTTGAAGCCTCTGACCCGAGCTGCTGATGATACCGAGTCAATCTGGATCTTACTCATAAGGGGTGGGCAATATATTCTTCCATTCACGTTTTTAATTGCAATGATGTTGAATGGTTATTCTCCGTTAAAAGCATCCTTTGTCTCGATTATTGTTTTGTTGACTGCCCACGTTGTCTGGGCGCGCCGTCTTAATCTGGAGCTGTTGACCAAATCTGCGCGTGCCATTGCCAAGGGGTCGGAAAGTGTCATTACTATTGCGATTGCCTGTGCTGCTGCTGGACTTATCTCGGGAACATTAAGTATTACCGGGTTGGGATCCAAAATCTCAGGATTAATTATCTCGGCCTCTGGTGGTGTTGTCATTGTGGCATTGCTCTTGACTATGGTTACTGCAATTGTGCTGGGGATGGGATTGCCTACCACGGCGGCCTATCTGATTCTGGCGACAGTGGTGGCGCCGGCCTTATCTAATATCGGCATTCCGCCGTTGACGGCTCATATGTTTGTCTTCTTCTATGGCTGTGTTTCAACCATAACCCCACCAGTGGCTTTGGCGTCATATGTCGCGGCAGGTATTGCCGATGCTGATGTGAACAAGGTCGGATGGACAGCTTTCTTTTACGGGATTACATCATATCTCCTGCCGTTTATGTTTGTTTTTGGCTCAGCACTGCTGTTGAACGGGAGTTGGGGTGCGATCATCCTGGCGACAAGTAGTGGTGTTATTGGGACGTTTTGTATTGCTGTGTTTGTTGTTGGGTTCTTGAAAAAATCTCTTTTAATCTGGCAGCGGGCGATAATGGCTGCTGCTGGTGTGACCCTGATGTATCAGGGGATTTATACTGATCTGATTGGTATTGCCTTGCTCCTTCTGATGCTTGTCATCACTCGGAAGTCGGTTCAGCAAGTAGAGAATGTGCCTGCATAAAAATATATTAAAAAGGAGAATAGAAAAATATGGGACGGAAAATAAGGCGTGTAGTGACCGGACATGATGAGTCTGGAAAAGCGACGGTTATTATGGATTCAGATGCGGATTGTGTTTTACAGCGACCCAATCGACCTGGAGTCACGCTGACTAATCTGTGGCAAAATGATAGAACTCCTGCTGCGATGGAACTTCATGAGGATCCGGTCAAGGGGCCATTAGTTTTACATCCTCCTAAAAATGGGTCGGTATTCCGGATTGTACAGTTCGACCCGGAAGATCCGGAAGTGCTTGCCAAACTTGATGGTGCTTCAGCCTTTGCTGAAATGGGAGCCGCTGCAAATATTGTAGAGGGAGCGAGACACCCCTTCATGCATCGCACTGATTCTCTCGATTATGCGGTTGTGCTGACCGGTGAAATTGTTATGCTGATGGATGAAGAAGAGTATCTGTTGAAAGCTGGTGATACTGTTGTGCAGCAGGGGACTAATCATGCCTGGTCGAATAGAGGGACGGAACCATGTCAGATTGCTTTTATTCTGGTCGATGCCGTTAAAGATTAGCTCAGCAGAGAAACCCTTACCGTACAGACTGAATCGATTTAATCGGTTCCTGTAAAAGCTCATTCATAAAAAAGAGGTTGGCCCGATCTGGCCAACCTCTTTTTATTTTTTATCCTCTCGCCCCACAGGAACTATTGATCATGTCCCTAGCCTGCTCTTGGGTAAAGCCGAGATGCTCTTCCCGTAGTCGGCGGCAAAGGTGAGTTTTTCCGTGGCCCGCATCTCCAGTCAGAATCACTAACTTGGCACCGCCTCCAATCATCTTAACCAAATAATCTAGTGCCCTAGTTTCTAAATTCAGGGCATCATCGGTTCGTTGATATTCTTCGTAGATTTAGTCGTGAGACGAACTGAAAGGAAGGTATCAATGAAGACGTTCAACATGCCCGTTTATCTTATTTGCCATTCTGTTTATTACCCCCTGGAGATCAAATATGTTCGAGTCTAAATCTAAACCTTCAACTGATCTCTTTTCATTATTCTTGAATTAATCGAATTCTGGTATCCGAAAAAGAGGGACACTGCCCTCATTCTCTGAAATAAGGGCAGTG
>JASJGU010000332.1:0-9193 GCA_033791385.1 Desulfuromusa sp. | reverse complement strand
CGGCAGGATCACCTTCAAGAATCAGCCCGCCACCTTTTTTCTCCGGTGGAGCCACTTGCAAAACTTCCAGCAAAGAGACTTCTGGATTGAGATCAGCAACCGGGGTTGAAATCAATTCTTTCTTTTTGGCCTTCATAATATTTGGCAGAGTTGGATAGCGCGGAGTGTTCAAACCGAGCTGGCAGGTGACCAATGCCGGAGTCACACAACTGACCTTCGCCTTGATCCCCCCTTCCAGTTCCCGTTTTGCGCTGATTGTGCCATCGGCATAACTGAACTCAACCAGCGTGGTCAAGCTGGGAATTTCGAGCATTTCTGCGATCAAAACCCCGACCTGGGCGCTGCCACGATCTTGGGACTGCATGCCGGTAAAAATCAGGTCAAAGCCTTTACCCTTGGCATATCCGGCGATCAGGGAGGCAATGACATAGGGATCTTTCAGATGACTTTCTGCATCAAGAATATGGGCACCCCGATCACAACCCATGGCCAGTGCTTTTTTCATTGTTTCCTTGACCCGGTCAGAGCCGATACAGAGGACGGTTAAATCGGCTTCTCCAACTTGTTGCTTCAACTGAACCGCCTGCTCCACGGCATATTCATCGTACTCATTCATCCGCCAGGCAAGATCGGTTTCTTCGAACCAGTTTCCGGCAGTGTTAACCTTGAACTTTGATTCCATATCTGGAACCTGTTTAATGCAGACAAGTAGTTTCATCGATATTCTCCTTTAAAAAATTATCCAGCAAGCCGTTCAACTAGAATTTCGGCAAGATCTTTCGGTTGCAACTTTTCATCTAATTCAGCTCCTTTGATACCATCTTCAAACATGGTCAAACAGAAGGGGCAGTTGGAGATCAGCGTCGGTGCTCCGGTTTCCGCAGCCATTTGGGCCCGTTTTTCACTGATCCGGGTACCGATATTTTCGTCGGCGAGAATACGACCACCCCCGGCACTGCAGCAGAAAGATTCGGCACCATGTTTTTCCATCTCTGTGAGGTTGGCCCCTGCGGCAGCCAGAAGAGAGCGCGGCGCCTGGTAGATATCGTTATAGCGCCCCAGATAGCAGGAATCATGGTAGGTGCAATCAAAAGGCTGCGGTGTCAGTTTTAGTCGTCCCTGCTCCAGCAGTTCAGCGAGATAGTCGGTATAGTGGCTGACTTCCACATCCAGACCCAAATCTCGATAATCTTTGTTCAGAGTATTAAAGCAGTGGGGGCAAGTTGTGACAATCTGGGTCACCCCATAGCCTTTAATTTGTTCAATCATTTCGCTTGCCAACATCTGGTAGAGATACTCATTCCCCATTTTTCGCATCGGCTCACCACAACATTTTTCTTCTTTTCCAAGAATGCCGACTTTCACTCCTGCCGCATTACAGAGCAGGATAAAGGCTTTGGCGATGGCTTGATTGCGCTTATCGAAAGAGGCATAACAGCCGACAAAGTAAAGGACATCAACATCACTGCTCTGTCCCAGGGTCGCGACAGGGAGGCCTTCGGCCCAATCACCACGGCTTGCAAATGCGAGGCCAAAGGGGTTGCCATTGACTTCGGTATTTTCCATCGCTGTCATGACTTCTTCACCGGGGAATTCCCCTTCCATCAGAACCAGGTTACGGCGCATTTCAATGATTTTGTTGACATGTTCGATGTTCGCAGGACAGATTTCCTGACAAGCGCGGCAGGTAGTACAGGCCCAGAGAACATCTTTTTCGATCGTTTCAGGCAGACTTACGGTGGGGCCGGTAAATGCAATTTCACCGAGCTGTTGTACCAGCTTCATCGGCGAGAGCGGTTTATCGGTCGCCCAAGCCGGGCAGCGATCCTGGCAGCGCTTGCAGCTGGTACAGGCATCGGCATCAAAGATATCCTTCCAGGTCATATCGGTGATCTTTGCCGCGCCAAAACTTTCGGCGTCTTCATCTTCCATGTCGATCGTCGGCAACAGCCCTTTGGGGCCTAGGTCGGTAAACAGATAATTGGCGCTGGTGGTAAAAATATGGCGTAGTTTAGTGAAAGGAATGATGGCGATAAAGAGTATCACCATGAGCAGGTGCAGCCACCAGAGATTACTGTGCAGTCCGCGGACAGCGGGTTCACCCATACTGGAAAGGGCTTTTGCGACCCACAGACCAACGGGAGACCATGCTGCCAGAGGTGTCCCCATTTCGGTGACTGCCATTCGGGCACCTTCAATCACAAATCCGCTGATCAGGATAGCCAGCAGCAGACCATGCATGACGATGTCGTCTATTTTGTTGTCCAGCCCGGCTGGACGGACAATATAGCGCCGTACCAGCAAACCAAGCAGCATAACAATGGCGATCAGCCCGGCAATATCAAGAATCAGAGAAAAAAACAGGTAAAACGACCCCTTGAGGAACTTGACGCCGAAAAACAGATCGGTAAAGTCGGCCTGGAGCACAATCAGGCAAGTGCCGAGGAACAGCACAAAGAAACCCCAGAAAAACAGCGCATGAGCCACTCCCGGACCACGCACGTTGAGAACTTTGTTCTGCAACAGAACGTTCTTGATCATCGCTGTCACCCGTAGCGGCAGCTGATCTGTGCGGTCAAGAGTTTGTCCTTGTTTATACACTTTGATCCGCTGCAAAAAGACAGTGACAAGGATTGCGACGGCCGCAAGGCTGAGCAGGTACATCGGTACCAGGGTGGTTGCGCCATGACCAACATTCCAATAGATTTCGCGGGTGTATTCCATAATTATCTCACTTGCTCTGAGAGTAAAAAAACTTCAAGAATTTCTTTTTATATATACCTTACGTAAAGGTCAAGATAAAATATAACAATATTCTATTGGTTTTGCAATAAATCAAAATACTCTGTCTGAGCAGAGAGTTATATGATTATTGACAGGACAGAACCAAGAGTGATATTTGTATTGAAATATTACGTAAAGGTTATCCACTATGCAGACAATCAGAGAAAAATCGGTTCAAATTGGCGAACTGGCAAAAACCCTTGGAATTACCACCAGAACCATACGCTATTACGAAGAGATCGGCCTCATGGGAGCGACTGAGCGATTAGGTGGTGGCACCCGAACTTACAATAGAGACGATATCCTGCGCTTGAAGTTTATCCTAAAATTGAAAGAGTTGGGAATTTCGTTGAAAGAGATGCAGGAGTTGGCAGAAAATTTTGATATCAACCAACAGTCCTTCGGCACTATTACGCCAAAACTGTTGGAAATCCTCGATGGTCATATCGGCAAGGTGGATCAGAAAATTGCCAATCTTGCGTCCTTGCGCAAAGAAATTGTCGGTTACCGCTCGCGAATTTCTGATATTTTGCAGGGCAATATCCCGGAAGTTCGTTAACAATGATTGCGTCGCAAAAAAATTCGACCCCCGCTGTTGCAGTCGTTTTTCGGGATCTCGACAGGCCTTGTGTATGCCTTCCCCCTGAAAAACCACTCCGCCTTGTAGATCGGACTTTTTGCTGAGCCATCTCTATTATTTCTATGACTTTTTGCGAGAGCATCAACTATGGCAGACTTGAAATTTACCGTCCCGATTGAAATCCGTTTTTCCGATCTGGATGCTTACGGGCATGTCAATAATGCCCTGTTTTTCACCTATCTTGAAACAGCTCGGATCAAATTATTTCAACAACACTTCGGGGCCTTTCTGGGCAGTCAGCTGATGTTTCTGGTTGTTCGTGCCGAATGTGACTATCGCCTGCCGATTGAGCTGAACGATCCATTGCAGATTACTATCGACATTGATCAGGTCAGACATTCCAGTTTTGATTTCAGTTACCAGATGCACGACGGCGCCGGAAAGAATTTTGCTCAAGCAAAAACGGTGATGGTTAGCTATGACCCGAAAATCAAAAAGCCGGTGGCCATCCCGCCTGAGATTAAGGCTGTCTTTCTCAATTTCTGAGTTCTCATATTTTTTTGGTCTGGGAGACTGTCCTAGCCCTACCAACGTTTCCATGGTAGTAAAAATGTCATGATCAACTTCCTCATCATCGGAACCATCCTTGGCCTATCGGCTGGATTTTCCCCCGGTCCGTTACTTGCTCTAGTGATTTCCGAAACACTGCAGCATAATATCCGCGCCGGGATTAAAGTCGCTCTGGCGCCAGTAGTGACCGATCTGCCGATTATTCTGGTAACGCTGTTCATTCTGGCGAAACTCTCCAATTTTCAAGCGCTGCTGGGGGTTATTTCTCTGGGCGGCGGTCTTTTTCTGCTGCGACTCGGCTATCAGAGTTTAAAAACTCAGGGTGTCGATCTTAATCTTCAGGGTGCCAAGCCGAAATCATTGCGCAAGGGGATTCTGACCAATTGTTTGAGTCCGCATCCCTATCTGTTCTGGCTCACGGTTGGCGCGCCGACCATGACCACTGCCATGAACAAACATTCGTTGGCCGGAGTTGCTTTTATCAGCAGTTTTTATTTTTGTCTGGTCGGTGCCAAAATTGTTTTAGCAGTGTTGACCGGTAAGTCCAGATCTTTCCTGACGGGCAACAGTTACCGCGCTATTATTCGTTTTCTGGGTTTATTTCTGATCATTCTGGCAGGAAAACTGTTTTATGATGGCCTGAAACTTTTGCAGATTCTGTCGTAAAAAAAACTTTTGGGGGCACCAATGAAGCACAAAATTAAAAATTCTCAGCATATTTCCAAGCATTGCCTGGTTTGTGGCACCGAAAACCAGTTCGGCTTAAAAACTCGGTTTTTTGAAACTGAGGAAAATGAAGTTATCGCCCTGTTTACTCCACATGAAGAGCATCAGAGTTACCCGGGAATCGCTCACGGTGGCGTTTCTGCTGCGTTGCTCGATGAAGTCATTGGCCGGGCAATCATGGCCCATTACGATCAAAGCACCTTCGGGGTAACCGTTGATTTACAGGTTAAATATAAAAAACCGGTTCCCCTGGGAGTGGAACTGAAAGTGATTGGGCGAGTGACAAATGACCGGGGGCGGATTTATGAGGGGACCGGAGAGCTGTATCTTCCGGATGGGCAAATTGCGGTATCGGCTCAAGGGAAGTATTTGAAGCGGAACCTGAAGCAAATTACCGACAGTAACTTTATTGAAGAAGAATGGTTTACCCCGGAGGGTGAATTGCCGGATGAAATAGAGCTCTAATTATGGCTTGCCTAATACTGTGAAGGAATCCATATGAATATATTCGTTTATGGCACTTTCTACTTTGATGTTTCTGCAGTAGCGGTTGATAGACTCGATCGGTTTGAAGGGTTTCAATATGTGAGAAACGCGGTGAGTGTTGTCAGCTAAAGCGGTACATATGTGATCACTGCTGAGGCAGTGGATCAATTGGTTGATGAGAATTAGAGCTTTGAGGATTTTTTACAGGCCCGAAAAGTTGAGTTTATCAACCATTATCAGGGTTTTGGAGAAATAAAATAACCTGCGAGGGTAATCGGTGCGAGGAAGTATACCGGTACTCCCTCGCACCTAGCCAGAACAACCTTTTGGGAGGAATATTTGGCTGCATAGACAATAATATAAAACCGGATGAGTTGCAAATTTTCGCTAAGCTTCCAGCACCCTTCCACCCTCAACCCGAACCATATGCCCGCCAAGACGTTTTGCCTGTGAAGGATCGTGAGTTGACATGATGACCGTCATGCCGTTTTTTGCCAAATTGTGTAGTAACTGTTCAAAACTGGCTAAGCTGTCATGGTCAATATTAGCTGTTGGCTCGTCCAGCAAGAGCACTTCAGGCTGTAAAACTAACGCTCTGGCCAAAGCAACTCGCTGAATCTCCCCCCCTGAGAGTTCCTTTATCGATCTCTGCGAAAAGTCAGCTAATCCAACGACCGACAGTATTTCGGTAATTCTGTGCATCTGCTCCGTGCGACTGATCCGACGAATTTTCAAACCAAAGGCCAGGTTACTGAAGACGTCTCCCTGGATCAGATAAGGAGATTGTTCAACCAAGGTCATTTTTCGACGCAAGGAGAGTGGGTTTCTGGCAGAGGGATCAATGGGGTGACCTGAATAGAAAAAAGAACCCTGCTGCGGCTTGAGCAAAAGAGCCAAAATTCTCAATAAAGTGCTTTTTCCCGCTCCATTTGGCCCACTGACGACATGTATCTCATTTTGGTCGATTTCTAACTGGTGCACTTTTAATGAAAAGTTTTCACCGAGACGACATTCAATATTTTTTAGCCTGTAGATGGGTTCCATCATCTTACCTTTGCTGCACAAAGTTCAAACCAAGATTTACCATTAAGGCTACGGCCAGCAAGATAATTCCGAGTGAAAGTCCAAAGGCAAACTCTCCTTTACTGGTTTCCAGAGCTATGGCCGTGGTCATTGTGCGGGTGACACCACGGATGTTTCCACCAAGCATCATGGCGATACCGACTTCAGCAATAACCCGACCGAATCCTGCAATAATGGCAGCCATGACACCAAAGCGGATTTCTTTCAGCAATTGAACCACCGTCTGAAGGGGGGTTGCCCCCAGGGTCAATAACGTTGGGAGAATGCGTCTATCCGCTCCCGTCACTGCTGCAAGGACAAGATTGGCGACAATAGGCGTTGCCAGAACCATCTGCCCTAAAATCATCGCAAGCGGAGTAAACAAAAGGCCCCAACTCCCTAGTGGCCCCTGGCGGCTCAATACCCCAAACAGCAGCAAACCAACAACGACAGTTGGTAAAGCCATCAAGGTATTTAACAATGTCACTAGAAGCCGCCTGCCGCGAAAGCGACTGAGGCCCAGCCATAAGCCAGTTGGAATCCCAATCAGGGAAGCAACGAGAATGGCTGCTGATGAGGTATAGAGCGAGGTCCAGACCGCTGACCTGACATCAATATCTAAATTGAAAATCAGCGTAACTGCCGATATCAAAGATTCGTAAAGGTAGTCCAAGGTTGGTACTTACTCCGTAACGTAAAAAAGCTGTTCGCCACCCTTACGGAAATCGGTAATTAATTTTCGCGCTTCCGTGCTGATCAGGTAGTCCAGAAATCTACGGCTCAAATCAACGTTGACATGGGGATGTTTCACCGAGTTGACCATGATGGCGCCATAGGGATTAAATAGCCGGGGGTCTCCGGCAACAGCAATCTGTAAAGGAGTTTTTTCTCTAAAAGCGAGATACGTTCCTCGGTCGCTCAATGTATAACCCTGCCGTTCACTGGCCATGATAATGACATCCCCCATGCCGCGTCCTGCTTCCAGATACCAACTCCCTGAGGGGACCACCCCGGCGGATGACCAGAGTTGTTTTTCCCGGGTATGGGTTCCGGAATCATCCCCTCGGGACACAAAAGTTGCTTTTGCTGCTGCAATTTTCTGCATTGCAGCTGAAGCATCATTCATCCCTTTAATTCCCGCCGGATCTTTGTCGGAGCCAAGGACAACAAAGTCGTTATACATGACATCGCGACGATCCACACCGAAACCCTCGGCAACAAACTTATCCTCTTTACTGCGTGCGTGAACCAGAATGATATCGACATCGCCGGTTTCCCCCAGTTTGATCGCCTTACCGGTACCGACCGCAATGACATCGACTTTACAATCATTGGCCTGTTCGAAAGGCGGCAGTAGAACCGCCAGCAGACCGGAGTTTTCAGTTGAGGTGGTCGTGGCCAGACGCAGGTGTTCAAGAGCCATGGCGGGGCTACAGAATACAATGATGATCAGAAGTGGTAACAGAATTTTGATTCGTTTCATTTTAACGTTCTCCTTTAGCATAATTTTATTCAACCCCAACAATAATGCTGGTCGCTTTAATAACCGCCCAGACATCGTCCCCTTCTTTCAATTCTAATTTTTTTACGCTGCTATCAGTGATGGTTGCGGTGATGGTTTCTCCTGCACCGATATCCAGAACGACTTCACCCAGAACAGCACTTTCACGAATCCCGGTGATGCGGCCATGAATCAGGTTTTTAGCACTGATTGTCAACGGCCCCGGGGTGTTGGCGATCATGACCGAGGATGCTTTGACCAGAGCATAGGCCAGATTTCCGACTGCAAGGCCCAGCGAGTCGATACTGTCGTTGCTGACAACAGCGGTGATGCGGTTCCCCGATTTCAACTGTAAGGCGACTTGAGCCACCGAGACGTCACGGATGATTTCACAGACAATTCCGGAAAAAACATTTTTGGCACTGATGCGCATGGTGATCCTCCGTAGCAGGGGAAGATAACTGTCAAAATTATCGATGGATTCTTCAAGTCGGGCCAGTGTCTGTAAGTGCTCCTGTTCGACTGTACGGAACAGCTTGACCACTTTTCTGCCCTCGTCGGTCAGGCAGGTTCCGCCACCACCGGAACCGCCGGTTGCAGCGACAGTCAATGGTCGATCGGCAAGATTATTCATGACATTCAATGTATCCCAAGCGGTTTTGTAACTCATTCCCGCTGCCTTGGCAGCACTTGAGAGAGAACCATAAATATCGATCTGTTCAAGCAGTGTAATACGATTCTCCCCGAGGAAATTATGGGAATTTTTTTGTACCCAGAGCGGGGCTGTTACGGCGACTTTCTGGTTGGGCATCTGTTTACCTTCACGCTTGCATGGGTTGCCTGGCTGTGCAAGATTTCATTATATAGCTGACTATATAACGCTAAGCTTAAAACAGGCCGGTTCTTTTGCAACCAGCCTGATTGTCATACTCAATTGATTTTTAAAACAGAGTCTATATAAACCATCATAACGAGCCAGCGTCAACTGTCTGTTGCAACTACGGTAGCACTTTATTCCAGCGATCAATCGTCGTAGATGCAAAGAGACCGGCATGAGCATAGGGGTCGCCAGTAGCAAAAGCTTCAGCTTCGGACTTATCGACCAGGTCAAGGATAACGACAGAACCACACATGTTTTCATTGTCATCCAGAAGGGCTCCGGCAGCAAAAAGCTTAGCACCGAAACTCTTCAAATATTCAACATGAGCGGGACGATTTTCCTGACGGACAGGTAAGTGGTCTTTTTTGTCGACACAACGAATGACAAATAGCATCTATCAAGTTCTCCTTTTCAGATGGTTGGAAGTGGGTGAGGCCTTTTGGCCTGGTTATCACGATTTTATCCCATACTGTTTCATTTTTTCCCACAAATTTTTACGGCTGATGCCAAGAACCTCCGCAGCTTCTGTTTTGTTCCCTGCAGTTGTTTTCAAAGCATTACGGATGCATTTTTTCTCTGCAACAGCAACCGCTGCCGCAAGATT
>JASJGU010000331.1:0-4797 GCA_033791385.1 Desulfuromusa sp. | reverse complement strand
CATCGATGGTTAACTTGCCGAAGGTTTGTACGGCCGGTGGTTCAGGGGGAGCGAAACGGCGTAACAGGGCTTTTATTTGAGCGGTAATAAGCTGTATCCCTGAATTGCTCGGCAAAAAAACATCGACCCCCATGCTCAAAGCAAGGGTGTGCAAGTGTTCGTCGGCATCACCGGAAAGCAACATCAGCAGCCCCTGGTAGCGGGCGCGAATTTCACGACAGGCCGTTAACCCGGTAACCACCGGACCGGGGCTGTCGACCAAGATAAGTTGCGGTTGCTCGGACACAATAGATAATTGAGCCTGCTCCCAGCGACCGACCTGACAGGTTCGAATATTATCCTCTTCCAATAACTGCTTTATTTCAGTATGGATTTCTGCTCTTTTAGAGATCAAAAGCACAGTTGTTTGATTCATCTTGCCACCGTTGTTAAAATTTTCATATCTCACCCCGAAAAGAATATCTATTAAATCTCTGGCAGAATAAAATCAGAATGAGGAGCAAATAAGGAAGAAAAGAGGATATTTTTAAAAAATTGAGGATTAGTTTCTACCGAAATAGGCAAGGTGATGGGAAAGTATAAATTCTATTGGATCTGCATATTTCTTCCACATTCGGCAGTTATCCTGATTTCGCGACGGCAGAAGAGTAGAGAGATAAAAAGAAGGTTGGCTATTTCCCGTCGCCCATTGTTATTAATGATAACTACCAAGGTAGAGGTTTTCTGTGACCATACAAATTAAACACAAACTTTTTTTCACCCTGTTGCTGACCAGCATCGTTGTTTCATCCGGGATGTTTCTGTTCATGCAGTGGAGCTTCGACCGTGGTTTTCTTAACTACGTCAACAATCAGGAAATGCAGGAGCTGGATCAACTTTCAGAACGACTCGTGGCAGGTTACTCCAGAGCCGGGGACTGGGATTTTTTAAGGAACAACCCTCACCGTTGGGAACAATTGCTGCGAACTGCCAAAAAAAACGAGGAACGATCGGAATCAAGATTAGAACAGAGGGGCCATCAACCTGACGGTCCTCCACCAGGAAGGGGGCCAAGGGTTGCCCTTTATGATGCGAATAAACAGGGAATTTTTGCCCCCCCAATAGAAACACAAAACCTTCAGTTTCATCCGCTGAGCTACCAGAAGAGCGTCATTGGTTACGTGGCAATAATCCCGGCCAAGAAACTTTCCGATGCAGGGGACCTGCTGTTTGTCGAACAGCAAACTGAATCCTTTGCTCTGGTCGCACTGGCCATGGCAGCGCTCTCGTTGTTGCTTTCATTCCCGCTAACCATCCACCTGCTACGACCGATCAAAGAGCTGACCGGAGGAACTCGTAAACTAATTGCAGGTCGTTTCAAAACCCGTATCCCAGTAACTACCAAGGATGAACTGGGGCAGCTCTCAGCAGATTTCAACAGTTTGGCAATGACGTTGGAGAAGAATGAAAAGGCCCGGCAGCAGTGGGTGGCAGACATCTCTCATGAACTGCGCACTCCTCTGGCAGTATTACGTGGGGACATCGAAGCTTTGCAGGATGGCATCCGCCAGCCTGGAACAAAAACCTTTGAAGCTTTGCATTCGGAAGTCATGCACCTGGGACGGTTGGTCAACGATCTCTATGAACTTTCCATGTCCGATATTGGTGCACTCACCTATAAAAAAGTTATGGTTGATCCAATCGGAATTTTAAAAGGAAGCATCGAACAGTTTGAGCAACGTTTTGCCGAAAAGAAAATGCACCTCAGTACTGAGCTCACAATAGATTCCTCTTTTCAGCTGCTCGCAGATCCCGACAGACTGCAACAGCTGTTTACCAACCTGTTGGAAAACAGTCTGCGCTACACCGATACACCGGGGCAGCTGAATATCCACATGAAGACTGAGAAAAATGTGCTCTGCCTCTATTTTGAGGATTCAGCTCCAGGGGTAACAGCAGAGCAGTTGGAAAAACTGTTCGACCGTCTTTATCGGGTCGAAATGTCTCGCAATCGTGCCCGGGGTGGAGCGGGATTGGGACTGGCGATCTGCAGAAATATCGTTGCGGCGCATCAGGGAGAAATCGAGGCTGAAACCTCAAAGCTTGGTGGCCTCAATATCACAATCAAGTTCCCATTGCAGGGCTGAGGTCATACACATGGAAAAGAAAATTCTGATTGTCGAGGACGAACAACGCCTGGCCGAACTACACCGCGATTACCTGCAGCAATCCGGTTATACAACTGAATGGTTGGAGGACGGTCTGGAAGTAATCCCCTGGGTGAAAGAAAATCTCCCCGCCCTAATTCTGCTCGATTTAATGCTCCCCGGCAAAGACGGGCTGGAAATCTGCAAGGAGATCCGTAGCTTCTCCAATGTGCCGATCATTATGGTCACTGCCCGAGTCGAAGAGATCGATCGGCTACTCGGGCTAGAGCTGGGGGCGGACGACTATATATGCAAACCGTTCAGCCCTCGCGAAGTGGTGGCGAGGGTCAAAACCGTTTTGCGGCGTAGCTCGCCACAGATACAAGAGGAATCACAACAGCTTTTGACCCTTGACGAGGACAGTTATCAAGCGATTTTGCAGGGGCGAAAGCTCGATTTAACCGCAGTTGAATTTAAACTGCTCAGTATCTTGGCTCAGAAACCGGGGCGGATCTATTCCCGTGATCAATTAATGGATCGACTCTACAGTGATCAGCGGATTGTTTGTGACCGAACCATCGACAGCCACATCAAGAAACTGCGTAAAAAGATCTCAGCAGCAGCTCCGGAGTTGGAAGTGATCCATTCGATTTATGGTGTCGGTTATAAATATGAAACATTTTAATTCGTTTTCTTTGGTGTAGGCCCGGTAAACCCCTTGGACGGACTATGGTTCCACGGGGATAACATAGGGGTAACAAAAAGACAACTGAGGGGAAAAAAACAAAAAAGGCCTACGGCGTAAAGTACCGTAGACCTTAGGTTTTTAATGGCGCGCCGCGGAAGATTCGAACTCCCGGCCTTCTGATCCGTAGTCAGACGCTCTATCCAGCTGAGCTAGCGGCGCATAAAGAGGGGCTTTATCTCTTAATTTCAGGGATTTGTCAATCCCTTTTGAACTCTAGCATATTAAACTGGCGGAGAAGCGGGGATTCGAACCCCGGGTAGCATACACTACACTCGCTTAGCAGGCGAGCACCATCGGCCTCTCGGTCACTTCTCCGCAATCAACAATTATAAAATTTAAAAATGGCGGAGGAGGTAGGATTGCCCACTTCGTCACCAGCATCACGCTGGCTCCTGCGTCGGCTCCCCTGCACTCGCTGACGCGGACGTCCTGTCCGCTTTTCTGACATTAAGTCAGCGCTTGCTCCGCTTCAAATCCTGTCAAGATTTGTCTAACTTTAAAATGGCGGAGGAGGTAGGATTTGAACCCACGGATCTCTCGATCAACAGTTTTCAAGACTGCCGCCTTAAGCCACTCGGCCACTCCTCCGAAGTTCTCTATAGTGCTCTACAGTTTACCTGTATGTGCACTGAGAAAAACCTTGGAACAATATCGAAAAGTAACCTAAAAAGCAAGGCCAAAGAGTTATTCCACTTAATTTTGATAAGGACGCCCAAAACTACATCCAATTTAAAGTTGGCCAATCAGAAGATATTTGCAGCGACTAGAAATGGAGTATTAAATCAGTGGCAAGTGATACCTGATGCTAAAGAGCACAGCTTATATGAAATTCAATACCTCAGAAAGAATAAAAAAAGGCTCTCAGATTAGCGGAGGGGGGGTGCCAATCAGAGAGCCTTCAGTAGAGAGAGAACATAAGCCCCCTCAATCTGACTTGTATAATAATACCATTTTGTGGATAAGTCAATCGATATGCTCTGTTATTGAGCTGAACAGATACCCGCCCAACTCAACCTATTCTTCTCCGCTATCTTTCAATCTTCTCCAGCCCTCCCATGTAGGGCTTCAACACTTCTGGAATCAGAACTGAACCATCTTCCTGCTGATAATTTTCCAGAACCGCCAGAAGGGTTCGCCCAACTGCCAGACCTGAGCCGTTCAGAGTATGTACCAATTCCGGCTTTTTAGCCCCTTCACGCCGGAAACGGATCGATGCTCGTCGCGCTTGAAAATCACGGAAGTTAGAGCAAGAAGAAATTTCCCGATAGCATTCCTGCCCAGGCAACCAGACTTCAATATCAAAGGTTCGGGCTGCGGAAAAGCCGATATCACCGGTACAGAGATCAACGGTCCGATAGGGCAGACCTAACAGTTGAAGAACCTTTTCAGCATTCTGCAACAACGATTCGAGTTCAACATCTGAATCTTCGGGACGGGTAAACTTGACCATTTCAACCTTGTTGAACTGATGCTGCCGGATCAACCCGCGAGTATCCTTCCCATGAGAACCGGCTTCCTTGCGGAAACATGGGGTATAAGCCGTGTAACAGAGAGGTAGATCCTTTTCGGCAAGGATTTCATCCCGATGAAGATTAGTAACCGGAACCTCTGCCGTAGGAATCAGAAACAGGTCAACATCTTCGGTATGGAAAAGATCGTCCGCAAATTTTGGTAGTTGCCCCGTCCCTGTCATTGAAGCGCGATTAACTAAAAAAGGGGGCAGCGTTTCGGTATAGTTGTGTTCACCGGTATGAAGATCAAGCATAAAGTTAATCAACGCACGTTCCAAACGAGCTCCAGCGCCGAAATAAACACAAAAGCGGGCACCGGAAAGTTTACTGCCTCTCTCAAAATCAAGGATTCCCAAATCTTCACCGATATCCCAGTGCGCCTTGGGAGTAAAACTTAAAGAGGGTTTCTCAC
>JASJGU010000330.1:0-2568 GCA_033791385.1 Desulfuromusa sp. | reverse complement strand
GTGGTTTCTAGAGTGCCATCACTATCAAGGTCGGAGTAGTCATTAAAAGCTTTGTAAGACAACTGATGGTCACGAGAAGCATTAATCATTACCAGCGGTGTAACGTCATTGCCGGTCAAATTAATAGGCGAAATACTAAAGCTAGCATTTGTATCAGCAGATACCTCAGCAAATAACACAGTCGGCAATGCTATAAATACCAATCCCAAACAAACTATTTTCACAAATGATCTTGATATATTCATTTTCATACCTAATCCCTTACAAGCACAACTCACTTGTTAATATCGCCCACTCAGTTCAAGGCCAATAACGTGCTGCCACTCCACCGCTACCATAGATTCACTTTGCGCTCTGCCCATGTGTTGAGAATAAATCGTGTAGAGAATTTGTCCACCGCCACCAGCTGTTCCTTTGCCCTTACCTTCATATCCAGCAAGCATCTGCAGACCGGAACCCTCGGTGGTAGAGGTTACACCATCAGCAATAATGTTCGTGTGAGGAGTCACATTTGTTGCATCATACCCACCTGGAAAAAAAGCGATATCTCTTGCAGCATCAGAAACACTATTTTCATCACGGGTTGCATCTGCATTTTCTGACAGAGTTGTATCAACAACTAAAATAGTATTGTTGGGACTTACTGGATCGACGAGAACACTATCCACATCCAACGCGGTGAACCCGCCAGGCGTGCCCAAGCTCTCTTCAACCAAGCGTGCCGCAAGCTGTGTTCCACCATCGGCCTGATAGAAAGCCTCCTTACGAACCCTGTCATTTCCAGAAATTTGAAGCTCTAATGTGGTTGTTGATGTTGCTGAAATGCCTAACACCATCAATAAAACCAACATCATTAGCGTAGTTATGAGGATAAAACCTTCTTCATTTTTTGTATGCTTTGGTATGAAATATTTATTAGTCATATTAGATGGGTCCTACCTTTATAAAATCTTGTGACACTACTTTCAATGTCCCTTTATCGTTACGTCGAGTTATTACCCGAATCGTCTTTGTTCCCAAAACTGGATAATCATCAGCAACATTCCAGAAAAGGGTGTAGCTGTCTTGAGCCACAGGACCACTATCAGCTAATTGACCAGTCTGATCAGTGTTGTCCAGACCTGTCACACCTGCATTTGCACCAGTATTACTATTATCAGCCAGAGTGACATCATCAAAAGGAACCGGAATCAAACTTTCAAGTTCACTGGCACCAAAGGTGGAGGCTTCTGTGATTCGCAAAGCATGACTGTTCTCGCTAATGGAAGAAATCTGCATCGTTGCGGCACCCAAAATACCAACAGCAAAAATGGCCAAAGCAATCAAAACCTCTACCAGAGTAAACCCTTTAGAATTGTTCAATAAAGTATTCATAAACTACATTCCTAAATTGCGGCATAAGACAGTAATTGTCTGAAAACGACGCCTGAAATGATCGTTGTAGGGTCCCCAATTTATACCGGATGGTGTTTGGTACGTCGTAGAATGTGTATAGTTAGGATCAGGCCTTCTTGCTCTCGCGAGCATGGAAATTTGAATCGTCCGAATATCGCCAGCAGTTGCTGTAACAATCCCGTCACTGTCTAAATATCGAAATTCAATAGCATGAAAATTTTCAGCTATTGGTTGAAAACCACCGCCACCGACACCGTTAGCTGTCCCGCTATTTCTCCCCAAAGGCGCTCCACCAGAATCTGCAATTCCATCGGAACCAGCATCGTCTGCCAACGAAAATCCATAGGTCACAGCTTCGTCAGTATCTACAGTGTCACCATTGGCATTCAGATCCTGGGTAAAGCCTAATAGGCCGACAATTGCAGTCACAACACCGGCGCCTGCTGAGCGGGTTCTATCGTACCCGGCAGTGCGTATATCTTGTGCCAACAATTCCGCTGCGGCCCTGATATTTTGCTGCATTTCAACCACTTGATCCTGAGCGGAATAGCTATCCTGCTGAGACTTAAATGCGGCAAAAACCCCGGCCATGACGACGCCTGAAATTGCCATAGCGACCAAAACTTCAATCAATGTAAATCCAGAATTTTTCATGCCAAGAGTACTTTTCATTCCCAAGCGCCCCCCTGCCACTTTAAAATCCTAATGGAGCCACTTGACAAACTTCCAACAGCATAAGTCGTGGTATTATTTTGATGATCGAGATAGACATAACCAGCATTACCAAGCCCGCGCGAATTGAAAGTGGCCACATTAACAGGAGCACTATAGCTCACGTCATCTCCTGGGAACGCCCCACCCGGGACCGGAGTCGTGGCATTACCATGCCCACAGCCAACACCATAACCTAGGGTAGCAATATCCATCGTCTGTGCACTACCAGCACAGGCGCCAGCAACCCAATCATCACAGAGGTCATATTTATTGTTGGCAGGATCAAAAATAACTGCTGTGTCTCTATTTGTTTTAACTGCCAACGCCCGGGCTTTCTGTAGAGTCGAATACATCTCCCTTGTCGCACTCTTCAGCTTGGAATTAGGCAACCAGCCGATATAACTTGGAATCGCAATAGCTGATAGAACGCCTATCATACCCACAACAATCAATACTTCC
>JASJGU010000329.1:0-6692 GCA_033791385.1 Desulfuromusa sp. | reverse complement strand
CGATGCAGGAACGGAAGGTGATTCTGCAAAATGACTCAGGCTATCTTCCGGAGCCCCCACACTTTGTGGAGACTCCGGTAAGTCAAAAGGGCGGTTGGGGTCCTCCTCGGGCCCTGAATCATCAGACTCATTCGCTGAGTCGGGCTCAGCATCATCGAAAGAAAAATCATCTTCAGCAACAGAATCACTTACTTCGCCTTCCGGATCAAAACCGAAATCATCTTCGAGTTCAGCGTCTTCATCTGGTAGATCGAAAGAGAAATCAGTACTCGCCTCAGCTTCAGAAGCAGCTTCTGCCCCTTTGGGAGCTTCGATAGTCTCTTCGATATCCTCATCTTCCGGAGCCTCTTCGAACAGCTCATCAAAAGAGAGATCATCATCTTCAGCGCTATCTCCCATAAAGTCAAAACCGAAATCATCACCCTCGGCTTCATCTACCGCAGACTCAGCAGCTGCCGCACGTGCCGCCGTAGCCGTGACCGCAGCGGCAGTGACTCCGGTAGCTACTGACACGGCAGCATCTGCAGACGCACTATCAAATTCTGCTTCCTCAGCTACACCACCCGGACGCATCTGCCCAGGAAACAGAACACTTTTGATTCCAAAGCTCTGCTTGAATTCAACCAAATCCTTACCACATTTTTTGCAGCTATCGAGATAGTCAAAACTGTTGTAGCCACACTTGGGACATTTCATGACCTTTCCTTTCTTTTATACATAGTTGTTCAACCATGACAGCCTGAAGCCAAATCCGCATAAAGATATTGTAAAATCGCCATTATCGCAAGTCCTGCTGTTTCAGTCCGTAAAATTCTAGGGCCAAGACTCACAGCTTGATACCCCTCAGCCTTGGCTTGATCAGCTTCTTGCTGGCTGATTCCCCCTTCAGGGCCCACCACAACAGCAATCCGTTGGGGTGGCAATTGAGGTAAAACCTCTTGCAGAGGCTTCGCGCTCTCCTCCCAGAGTAACAGTTTCAGATCAGCCTCAACTGTCGCCAAAGCTCCCGTCAGTGAAGTACCAACCACGAGTTGCGGCAGATGGTACTGCCTGCTCTGCCTGGCTGCTTCCTGGACAATTTTTTGCCAACGTTCCAGGCGATTTTGTTTTCGATTGGACTTTAAAAGCCCGACACTCCGCTCCATTGTCGTCAGATAAAATTCATTGACGCCAAGCTCAGTTCCTTTTTGCAGGATCAGCTCCAACTTATCCCCCTTTGGCAACCCCTGGATCAATACCAAAGAACAAAGAGGGGCAGGATGTTTAACCACATCCAAAAGTTCAGCTTCTGAATTTTCTCTTAAAATCGATCTGGCAACTTGACCGACACCATTAAATAGTTGAATCTTATCTCCAGGCTGTAAACGCAGGACCGTTTGTAAATGCCGATTTAACTCTTTGGGTAAGCGAATAATAGCTCCGCCACATAATTCTGGTTCCGGTAAATAGAAACAACGCATTTGAATTATAAAGATCTCGCAGCAAAATTTAAGATGGCTACGCCACCAACGATCGCCGCACTATCAGGCAGACCCATTCATCCTGATAACGACTCGGGAAAAACTCTAAGGCCAGATCAGCAAAGCCGGCGCGAACCAGCGGCTCTTTTTCTTTTAGAATTCCGGATAACACTAACCAGCCTCCCGAACGTAAATGTTCCATAAAAGCTTGCCTGAGACGGATATTTTCTTCTGCCAGAATATTCGCAACAATCAAATCAAACTGCCCCGGAAGCTTCTCCAAAGGGTGGTCACTGATTTCTATCTGTTCGTCGTAATTGTTCTTATGGATATTCTCACGAGCCACGGTACAAGCAACGGGATCGAGATCGTTAGCAACAACTTTCTGACAACCGAGCGCAGCTGCTCCCAAAGCCAAGATTCCTGACCCGGTTCCAACATCGAGCATAGTCATCGGAGGATCGGGACGATCCAGCAATTCTGCGATCACCTCCAGGCAAAGCTGCGTGGTTCCATGGGTTCCAGTTCCAAAAGCCATCCCCGGATCAATCTCGATGACAACCTCTCCTGCCCGTGGAATATAGTCTTCCCAGCTTGGGCGAACCACCAGTCTATGGCCAATATGAAAAGCTGAAAAGTTCTGTTTCCAATCTTCAGCCCAATCCTCCATTCGGATCGAAGCCCCTAATTTGAAGCTCATCTCCTGATTTTTGAAAACCGGAATTTTGCGAGAAGCAATCGTCAGCTCAGAAATAAGTTGTTGCGGATCAGAAACGGTATCAAAATAAGTCTGTAAAACGTAGTCAGCTGAAAGGTCCAGTTCGCTGTCCGGGACAACAAAAGTATCCAGTTTCCGCTCTTCAACGACTGTTCCACAACTACCATGTTCGACTAGAACAGCACTGATGAGATCAACAAACTCACCCTTAACCTTGACTTCAATGACAATCCACTCATTCTTCATGATTACTTAATTAACAGAATCTATCACTTAAAAGCAACAGGGAATATAAAGAATCACCAATTTTCAGCATAAAACAGGATTCATTTGCCCAATGAAACCGGCAATGGGCTGAATTTCAGTTCAAAAAAAGACAAGATCGGTTCTCCAGAAAAAAATAATTAAAGAAAAATTATTATTCCCCTTGCACAGGCGTACTCTCTCTGTTAAAGTTGCTTAAATTTTCATGAGCTGCCGTTAGTAAACAATTGAGCAATAAAAAGTTTGCCTTAAAGATAGCTGCTCTACGATTGATTAAATAAAAAACAACGAACTATAAAATTATTTTCCCATGAGAAGATCAGGAAAAATAAGTCCTGACGACAAAAGAACAAAGGAGATACACAATGCGCATCTTGGTTGTTGAAGACGAAAAAAAGGTTGCCAGCTTTATCAAACGTGGTCTGGAAGAGGAAGAGTTTACGGTTGATGTTGCCTACGATGGTGAAGATGGGGTGCAGATGGCTGAAAAGTCAACCTACGACCTGATTCTGATGGATGTAATGCTACCGAAAAAAGATGGATTAAGCGCAATCAAGGAACTGCGTGAGAAAAGTATTACAACCCCTGTATTGTGCCTAACCGCAAAAGATACGGTTGAAGATATTGTGTCCGGCCTCGATATTGGTAGCGATGACTATCTGACCAAACCCTTTGCTTTTGCCGAATTGATTGCCCGGGTGAGAGCACTGATCCGTCGGGGGTCTCAAGACCGCGGTGCGGAACTTTATTTTGCCGATCTGCGTCTTGATCCCGTTGGGCATAAAGTCTGGCGTGACAACAAAGAAATCGACTTGACATCAAAAGAATACGCACTGCTGGAATATTTCATGCGTAGTCCAAATCAGGTTCTCACCAGAACGATGATCGCAGAACATGTCTGGGATTATACCTTCGACTCATTCACCAATATTATTGATGTTTATGTCAATTACCTGCGGAAAAAAATTGATCGCGACTTTGATAAAAAGCTGATCCACACTGTTCGCGGTGTCGGATATGTACTCAAGGAGTCAGATTAATTGCACCTTAGTTTCCGGCTAAAAAACCGTCTCCCCTCTTGGAACCTGCTTTTTCTGGCATTGGTTCTGGGTGGGGGCGTTTTTTTTTGGCACACAACTCGGCAGCAGCAACTGCTTGATCAACTTGACCGCCAACTGCAGTCAACTGCTCGCGATATAGACTTTTTCTACGACAAGACCTCGACTGGAAAGTCAGCCCAGAATTTTTTATGTACAAACCTGACCGGGATCCCTGCATTAGCAACGACCGTTTCGAACATATCGGTTTATTCTGCTCAAGGGGAGATGCTCTGTTTTGCCGAAAAATTTGCCGATGGCGGCCGAGTGCCATTTCAGAAAAAAATTCATCCGGATGAATCAGCCAGCATGCAAACTGATGTTGATTCCCAAGGATACCTACGTTCCATCACTTATCCGATTAGTAGAAATGGGCAACCCACTCTCTATCTCTCCATCAGTAGTGATCTGTCTGGAATAAAAAAACAATCCCTCCTGTTCACGTCGATATTGTTTCTGCTTGGAACCTTTATTCTGACCAGCTTCGCAGTTTTACAGCGCAAACTAAGAAGCCAAAATCTAACCGTCATTAAACAGCTGACTTCGCTGATGGATCAAACCAATACAGAGCTTCGTCCATTAACATTCCATGTCGCAGAAACAGCGGGGCCAGAAATTCAAAAATTAGCCTGTAGCTATAATGAGATGATGACACGCCGGGCAAACAACCTGCGTCGCGCTCGACAATTTACTGCAGATGTCACACATGAATTACGGACTCCACTGACGATTCTACGTGGCGAAACTGAGCTGGCACTCAGAAATGGCAGAGATCAAAAACAGCTCCGGCAGGTACTGGTATCAAATTTGGAAGAAATCAGCCGGATGAGCTACCTGATCGAAGACTTGCTGCTTCTTTCCAAAGGGGATTTAGGTGAGATTCCGCTGAAAATGGAGCCGTTACACCTGAACGAGCTGATGACTGAGCTGCACCATCAGGCCCAACTCCTGGCAACAGCTAAAAACATCAAAGTAGAATTGCACCATCCACAACAGCAGATACTTCTTCAAGCTGACAGTTTGCGCTTGCGCCAAGTTTTTTTGAACCTGCTGACAAATGCAATAAAGTACACGCCGAATGACGGTACGGTCTCTATCGCGTTGACAATAGATGCAAAGAATGTTGCAACAACCATCACCGATACGGGCATCGGCATGGACGGTAAGCATCTTGATTCAATTTTCAATCGGTTCTATCGGGTTGATAAAACCGGCAATCGCAACGACGGTGGATCCGGTCTGGGACTGGCCATTGTCAAATGGATTGTCGATGCTCATCATGGATCGGTCAAAGTCAGCTCATCCCCTGGACAAGGCAGCATATTTACTGTTGTTTTTCCACTGCTACAAAATAAAACAGAAGATGCGGCGACACCTAGCCAAAAGAATCCTGATCTTAAAACCGCATAATTATTATTAGATATTTTCTATGCTTTTCCGGGTTCACTTTTTGATCCGACTCCTGTATGTTTAAATCAGAAACCTTCTTGAAGGTCTCTTGCCCCGAAGACCTACCCCCCCTCCAGGTCTTTGGGGCTTTTTTTATTCCAACATATCCCACCTATTCTTTAGGTTCCTTCTCTAATTCAGAATCTCACAATCTTCTCTTCCAATCACAATCCGGCCTGTTATAATCTACAAGAATTATAAATATCAGGAGGTTAGCAATTATGTCATTTTGCCCCCGTGCCGTTTATCTGGCAGATTCCTTCATGCGTCCGGTCGGAAAATACAACGGTAAGCATCGCCCAAAAATGAGTTTTCTGGAACTTGTCGACGCATGACAACCACTGTTAAAAAACGCGCCATTCAACAAAGAAGCGATCGGCTGTGTAGTCGTCGGTTGTCAGAACCCCTTTGCCTTTTCCGGCATTGATAATGTTGCAGGCAGGGAATAAAATACAGCTGCAAAAAATCAATGGCGAGTTGCGGGTTAACGATGTACCAATTCGCAGATTCTACAAAAAAACTATCGAAGGAATGGTTGAAATGGCCGATACAGCCTTCCGCCATCTACGCCGCAAAAAATGATAAATTTGCGCATCTGCACAGTACAAGGGGCTAAGTGACATGTTAGTGTTATCAGGAGCCTGCCCGAGAATAAGGACAGGCTCCTAGCACCCCATTATGACACTGGACTGTCCAAATGCGAATAACCGTTAAACAGCAAGTCCTCCTGGCTCCGGCAACCGTTCTTGTTCTGCTGATTCTGTTGCTCGGTTTTATGCAATATACCTACTGGGATCTCTCCACCAAGCGTCAGGAAGCCAAAGCCATCGGTACAACTTTTGTTGCTCTGGCAGAAGCTGACATGGCCGCCAGGCGGTTGCATGTCCTGCTTAGAACCATGCAGCATACTGGCATGGCATCGCCTGAAGACATGGCGCTGGTCTCTGATTTATATGAACGTCTGTTCGATGCAATCGGACGCTTGAAGCCGTTTGGCCCACTCAGAGAATCTGGTCAGATCTCTCATTTATTAGCGTTAGCTGAAGGTCTCAACCCAGCCGACAGCCCGGAAATAGAAAAAACTGCCGAATTTTTTGCCCGTTTCAGGGCAGAGCTGTCCGCCCTTTCCAATATTACCCAAATTCATCGCAACAAACTGCGCTTGATCCACGAACAGGATATCAATCACCTGGTAGAACGAGCTGCTGTTGTCTCCATGTCGGTTTTGATTCTGGCAATTCTGCTTGGACTGTTTATCTCTGTCTATTTCAGTCGTCGCATTCTCAACCGAATTCAGTTACTTTCCCGCAATGCCGTAAGCATCGCCGATGGCAAACTTGAAATGCCTCCGGCACCAGATCGGATCCGTGATGAGCTAGACGCCTTGGCTGTATCAATCAACCGCATGACCAAACGCCTGATTCAGGTCGTTGGAGCGGAGAAGCTACTTGAGGGAGCCGAGGAAGAACGCCGCAGGATTGCCATGGATCTACATGATCAGTCACTGTCTGATCTTTCTACTATTTTACGTGGATTACAAAAATTATCGGCTGAAGTAGCCGATAAGACAGCTCAGGGGAAAACCGAACAGCTAGAACATGATCTGCAGCGGGCCATTGCCAACCTGCGTGAGATTATGAACAATTTACATCCGCAAACCCTTGATATTCTTGGCTTGGGAGCAGCGATAGAAGCCCATCTGGA
>JASJGU010000328.1:0-3721 GCA_033791385.1 Desulfuromusa sp. | reverse complement strand
CCACTCTTGAGCTGTTCGGCACTGATCATTTCAACCATAGCCCCTTGACTCATGACCGCACAATTCTCACACATATAGGAAATAACCGCCAGGTCATGGCTGACCATGACATAGGTGAGATTTCGTTCTTTGCGTATATCCTGCAATAAATTCAGAACTTCTGCCTGGATTGAAACATCGAGAGCCGAGGTTGGTTCATCCAATAAGATGATTTCCGGTTCAAGAATCAACGCACGAGCAACTGCAACCCGTTGACGCTGACCGCCAGAAAGCTGGTGAGGATAACGAAAGCGAAACTGCGACCCAAGGTCAACTTCACGCAGAACCTTTTCGACTCGATGGTTTATATCTCTGAAATTGTGAATGGCAAGTGGTTCTTTGAGGGTTCTGTCGATGGTATGCCGCGGATGGAGTGAAGCGTAAGGATCTTGAAATACCAGTTGAACTTTTCGATAAAAAGCCAGATCGCGTTTCTGCGCAACCGGTACACCGTCGACCTCAATTGCTCCTTGCCAATGATTCAGTAAACCGGAGATACAATTAAGTACTGTCGATTTTCCAGATCCTGATTCCCCGACAAGGCCAAAGCTCTCGCCCCTTTTAACCTTAAAAGAGACATCTTTAACCGCATGGTTTTTTTCGCTGCCATGACCAAAGAATACATTAAGATTTGAAATATTCAGCATTTTAAATAATCATCCAGGTCTTATCGCCGATGTAGCCGATGCGGCCGAGAAATCAGCATCGAGCCAGGCATCATCCCTCACCAGGGTTGATAGGCGCTCACTTCCACCATCAATTTGGGGCAAACAGTTCAAAAGCCCGCGAGTATAGGGATGGGTAGATTTATGCAGATCAGCAGCATTGACAACTTCCATAATCCGTCCGCCATACATAATGATAATCCGGTCACAAAATGATGAAACCAGTTCCAGATCATGGGAGATAAAAATAAGCCCCATTCCACGCTGGCTGACCAGATCATCAAGTATCGCCAGAACCTGTAACTGTACCGTGACATCTAAAGCTGATGTCGGTTCATCGGCAATCAGCAGGCTGGGATCAGGTATCAGCATCATCGCAATCATAATTCTCTGCCCCATCCCCCCGGATACTTCATGGGGGTAAAGGCGATAGACCTGTTCCGGATTACGGATTCTGACAGCCTCAAGCATCTTCAACGTTTGTTCCCGAGCCTCCTGCTTTGAGACCTTCCGGTGAACAATATAGGCTTCGCTAATTTGTTTGCCAACCGTACGTACCGGGTTCAGGGAGTATTTTGGATCCTGCATCACCATGGAAATTTCCCTCCCCCTGATCTTCCGCATCTCTTTTTCACTGAAAGAGAGCAGATCCTGTCCTTTGAAAGAAATCTCTTCTGCGCTTATTCTGGCATAAGGGGGCAGTAGCCGCAGGATCGAGCGACCGGTTACCGACTTTCCCGACCCCGATTCACCGACAATGCCGATTTTCTCTTTGCCAAGGGAGAAACTGATATCTTTAACGGCATGAACATCCCCCTTTGGCGACGGAAAAATGATATTGAGGTTTTTAACCCGGAGTAATTGATCTTCCTGAATCATTCCGAACCACCCATCAATGATCGCTCTTGGGATCAAGAACTTCCCGCAAGCCATCGCCAAGCAGATTAAAGGCCAAACTCACAACAAAAATAGCGGTCCCCGGCATGGTAATAAGCCACCAGTGGTCAAGAATATAAGACCGGCCACTAGAAGTCATTGCCCCCCATTCTGGCGAGGGTGGCTGAGCACCAAGACCAAGAAAGCCGAGACCCGCTGCGGTCAGAATAATTCCGGCCATATCCAGAGTGACCCGGACAATCAATGAAGAGAGGCAGAGTGGCATGATATGGCCGCTGATAATCCGGATTGGCCCAGCCCCCTGAAGTCTGATGGCACGAATGAAATCAGAGTTACGGATGGTTATTGTTTCGCCTCTGGCAATTCTGGCATACGGAGGCCATGAAGTGATCGAAATAGCAATAATGGCATTTTCTATTCCCGGTCCCAGCGCGGCAACAAAAGCCAGAGCTAGAATCAGTTTGGGAAAAGCCAGGAAGATATCGGTGATCCGCATCAATACCATATCGACAACACCACCAAAATAACCAGCTACTGTACCAACAATAATACCGACGGGCGCAGCAATAATCGCCACCAGCCCAATGACATAGAGAGTCAGACGAGAGCCCCAGATAATTCGACTAAAAATATCCCTGCCAAGTTCATCGGTACCAAAAAAATGTTCAGCGGAGAGGGGTAGTAGGCGATGACTCAGGTCGGTCACAATGGGATCAAAAGGGGCAATATAGGGAGCAAACAAGGCAATGAAAACGAGGGCCACGATGATCAGTAGTCCCAGAACGGCCAGCCGATTTTTCAGGAATTCAAGTAAGCCAAGATAAGCTCGACCGGCGGCGGCCTGTAATGCCGATGCCGGAGTATCAGTCAGGAGCCATTCCTTAGTATTGCTGTAAGTTGTCGTTTTCTCTATCATCTGTTTTTCAATTATTTTGTAAAAAATTGATTCAGCGGGCTCTGGGATCCATGACTTTATAAAGCAAATCTGAAAAGAGATTGACACCCAGGAAAATACTGCCAACTACGATTGTACTCCCCAGCACCGAATTCATGTCAGCATTGAGTAGCGAATTAGTCAAATAAAGGCCAAGTCCTGGCCAGGCAAAAATTGTTTCGGTTAAAACAGATCCCTCCAGCAGGGTGCCAAAACTGAGGGCGATCACCGTAATCAAAGGAATGGAACAATTCCCGAGTGCATGTCCCCAAATGACCTTCCACTCGGCGACACCCTTAACCCGGGCGGTCAGGATATATTCCTGACGTAACTGCTCGATCATGAATGAACGTGTCATACGTGAAAGATAGGCCATACTGTAATAGCCCAACAACGTTGCCGGCATGATGAGATGAAAGAGAGCATTACGGAAAACCTCCCAGTCTTTAGCGAGAATAGAATCTATAAGCATAAAACCGGTGATCGGATCAACAATACCTTCATAAAAAATATCGATCCGACCTGGTCCAGGCAGCAGGTCAAACTTGGCATAAAACACCATGAGCGCTAACAGTGCCAACCAGAAGATAGGCAGTGAATAACCAAGCAACCCGACAACCCGGGAAATATGGTCCAGAAGCCCTCCTCGCTTGACCGCCGAGAGAACACCCAGGGGAATACCAACTAAAACACCAAATAAAGTTGCCAGGAAAGCAAGTTCCATCGTCGCGGGAAAAACCCGAAAAATGTCGTCCAGTACCGGTCGTGCTGTCAGAACTGAAGTACCAAGATCCCCCCGTAAAACACTGCTGATATAGATATAAAACTGCTGCCAGAGGGGCAAATGAAGTCCCATCTCAATACGAGCTCGTTCGTATACTTCTTGCGAAGCTTTATCTCCAACAACAGCAAGAACCGGGTCAATCGGGACAACTCGACCAATCAGAAAGGTGATGAGTAACAGACCCAAAAAAGTAATCAAAACCATTGCAATAAGTTGCAAAGTCTGAATTGTCGCCTTTTTAAAGCGCTTTTTTGTCAGGAATTGAACCATTTTGAACGGACCGAATTAAAGAGGGCCGCCCCCCCAAAAACGGGGGCGGCCGGAGGGACCACAGATGTGTTATTTATTAAAAATGTCAGTACAGACAGAACGAAGTGAGTTGTTAGTGCCTTGCCCCTCAAG
>JASJGU010000327.1:0-6459 GCA_033791385.1 Desulfuromusa sp. | reverse complement strand
ACACTTACACCGAAAAGTTTTGCTCCTGTCTGTGAGCTGCTGGATACATACATCGACAATGGCGGACGCATCGGTATCTTTCCTCCCTGTGCACAAACGCATGGGCTGTCTGATGAAAACAAAATCGACAGGGCAGAGCTGATGGGTGCAGTGGCCATGCTGGATGAGACCAGTGGACGCCAGACTTTTTCTTTTTAGAACGTTTTTAAAAATCAGGGTAAGGGGCTTACAAACAGTCCCTTTACCCGAAACAAAACTTAGAGGTAATGATCATGAAATTTTCTAACAACATCGTTTGGTGGTACTGGTTATTTACAACACTGCTTTTAACTGGCGCCGTTGCAGGTAATACATTATGTCTTCAGGCCGTGATTGGGCTAAATATTGTACAGCTTGTACATTTTGTATTACGTGAGAAAAGCCTGACTGCTTTTCCAGTACAGGTAAGAACAACTTATTTAGGTCTACTTGTTCTATCACAGGCACCCTATATGTTCTGGATACTCTGGTGGCAGCTGATTGGAACAGCGGCCATGGTACTGACTGGATATTGTTTCCTGGCCCGATGCATGTCACTGATGCCATGGAATAAAACAGAGGACTATTCAATCGCACTGATCAAACGCACCTTCTTCTCTGCTCCTGTAAAAGGGAATGTTATGCAGGGTTTGCAGGCCACGACATGAAATTCAAAGGGTCGAAGTAATGTGTTGTAATCACTCCGACTCCTTGAATTTACCGAATATTTATATATGGGGAGATGATAATGAATTCATTTACTGAACATACGCAAGCACAGGGTCTTAGCTATTTAGCACACTGGTGCTTTGCTATAGGAGTTGCATGGCGTTTAATGAATAGTGTATTTACCTTTACCCTGCATGCATTTTTTCCATTCATGCAAATCGAACGCAGACTTGATTTGGAGGCAACGATGGAATTCATCAAAGAGCGTAATGAATGGATCACAAATAGCAAAAAGAACAGAAGGTTAGATGCGTATTCAATGACTGTGCAAGATCAGATGCACCATGAAAATCATAGTTTTAGCCGGCAGTAGAAATTAATCAATGCGAAAGGAGAGAACAATGCAAAATAATACCATTAGAAGTACAGACGATCACCCGCAGTATTTAAGGCAAACCGTGTATGATAGAAACACCTATACCTATGCACGGGTACCGGAAATCAACATTAACAACGATAAGCCACCCGTAGCATCAAGGATCAATCTGCCACTCGAAGCAGATGGCCCGGCAACCTGCCTGGTTTACTTTGTTACCCATTAATAAATACAACTATAAAAACATACCAAACCAAAGGAGAACATCATGGCCTTTAAAGCACCTGATAATTTTAACGGTAAGTACCTGCGTGACCAGGTAGAAGCCGAGTATGACCGTGTCGCCCGTGAACCTGACGGTGACTACCACTTTCACCGTGGCCCACAATATGCGGCTGAATACTTACAATATAATATCGACGAACTTGCTGCGATCCCTGAGGAAAGTTCAGCCCGCTTTGCTGGTGTCGGCAATCCTATTCGCATCGGTGACAAAACACAGGGAGCCACCCCGATCCGACCCGGTGACACTGTGCTTGATCATGCATGTGGCGGCGGTATGGATCTGCTTATTGCCGCCCACCGGGTTGGTACTGAAGGTAAGGCCATCGGCGTGGATATGACCGAGGCCATGCGTGAATGCGCCATTAAGGGGGCCGCTATCGCAGGCTTAAGTGACATTGTTGATGTTCGCAACGGCCTGTATGAAGAGCTGCCTGTCGAGGATGCCAGCGTCGACGTGGTGATCTCAAACGGCGTTGTGAACCTGTCGCCAGACAAAAACACCGTGTTCGCTGAGATATTCCGGGTCCTGAAACCGGGTGGTCAGTTGTTCATGGCCGACGTTATCGTCCAGCGCGAACTGACCCTGGAAGCCCGCAGTGACCCTGATATCTGGGCCGCCTGTATCGGTGGCGCACTGGTCGAGCACGAGCTCTCACAAATAGCAGAAAGCCACGGTTTTCAGGATGGGCGTATCGTCGAACGCTTCAACTGCTTCATGGGCACTTCAGGAGAACAGCATGTATCCAAAGACCTATTCGTCCATGGAGTGAACTTTTACGCACGTAAACCGGCATAAGGCATTCGCTTACCCCTCCCTTTTCGGGAGACGGGTAAGTATAGGGACCACTTTGAATTGTCATAGCGAGGGTCACAGCAACGAAGCAATCTATAAAACAATGTCACCAGGGCCAATATAAACGTATTTAATGATTGCCACAGTACCCTACAAGGTTTGTTGATTGTTTATCCAGCTCATCACTAATTCTACAATTTGGCTATCTTTCAGGTGTTCTGATTTTAGCGAGCGCCATGTCGTAAACCGTAAACAATGGCGTAATGTGGTAGATAGTTGTCGTTTCCTTTTTCCTGTAACTTTCCAGCAAGCCAGTAAATCGTCACGCGTCTGATCAATATATTCCTCAAAATTTCTCATAGGCATCTGCAGTGCCTCAATGTCTTCGACATCACGATAGGCACCCACCCACATCGTTTCGGTTCTGCGATAATAATGATAAAAGGCCAGCAAAACAGCGTAGCTTCGCCCATCTGCATGGGTAATCTCATCCCAATCTGAAAAGCTCGGTGGTGGGTTTAACCCTAGCCAATGAGAGGTGCAAGCCTGAAACAAGCTGACCTCATCCGGAAAATGCCGATAAACAGTCAGCCGTTGCACACCTGCTTTTTCCGCCACCGCTTTAATACTGGTTTTCGCCGGCCCGAGTTCTTCATGCAGGGCCACCGTTGCTTTAACGATACGCTCACGTGTCTGGCCCTGTTGTTCCGCTCTTCTGGTTTTCTTGTAGTTACGCTTTTCCATATTCAGTAAACATATATGTTTATTCAATGCTTGACAAGCCATTCCTTATAACTTAGCCTGTTTTCAGTGCACACTGTTGTTTACTCAATATACAGGGACATCTCAATGCACGTCGTCGCATCGACGGCCAACTATATTTTTGGAGAATAAACCCATGAATCAGCCAACAATGCTTGAATCGAGAAAAGTAGCACCTGATACCACCTCACTCGTGTCATACATACCCATACCAGGTTACGGTGTGTTACCTGTAAATGCATTTGTTATACATGCCGCAGAACCCATGCTGGTGGATAGCGGTATGTCATCAGTACGAACAGATTTTTTGCGAGAGTTAAAATCAATTATCGACCCGAAGGAATTGCGTTGGATCTGGATTACACATGCTGACATGGATCACCTCGGTAATCTCGAAGCGGTTCTTGCTGAAGCGACAAATGCCCGGGTTGTAACCACTTATGTCGGTATGGCAAAAATCGGCCTGCAGGGTATAGCACTCGATAACGTTTATCTTTTAAATCCTGGCCAATCACTGGACATCGGTGATCGAAGCGTTCTAGCCATATCACCACCAACGTTTGATGCCCCCGAAACAACAGGTCTATTTGATCAAAAAACCAAAACCCTGTTCAGCGCCGATAGCTTTGGTTCGCTGATGGCTGAACCGGTCGAAAATGCAGCAGAAATTAGCGAGCAGGATCTTCGGGAAGGGGGTTCGCTTTGGTCATCCATCGATGCCCCATGGCTTCCACTGATCGATCCTGTAAAATTTGACAAATCATTAACAACAATAGACAAGCTAAATCCCGAGGTTATTCTCAGTTCTCATTTGCCCGTAGCCACTGGTATGAACAGGATACTACTGGAGAATCTCTCTGAAGCTTACAAAGCACCACGTTTTGTCGGACCAGATCAGAATGCTCTGGAACAAATGATGGTGGCCTAACTGAAGGGAGATCAAGAGGGCTGACTGCTTGTTTATTAAAAAAATTGAAATCTCCAGTCAAGCAGGATTCTGGAGATGGTGGTATGTCCTCTTTTATTTCACATGTTGCTGAACTAAATAAAAATTGGATGAAACTTTAACTATTAAACCTCATATTCGTTACCAGTTTTTAGAGTAAGCACTCAGGCCCTGTTTTTTACCTGCTTAGTAGTGATATATCTGCGCAAGTAATTCAGACAATTTAGCTTTTTTCCCAGGAGGTGTATTTCGCATCACTCCTTTTTCCTGCAATAGTTCAATTAATTTTGTTGGGGCAACTTTATAGTCACCAACAATCTCCACATGACCAGCAACTATTTCTACATTATCCACTCCCCTGGCATTATCCACCTGGCTAAAATATTGTTCCTTAACACTAAAAACGAAATCATCCTCGATACACCTACCATTCTCATTCCGCACCCGGCAACTGCCCATCTCATTGGTCACTATTTTCAAGTGTGATGTTACTCGTTCTAACAAGGTACCCGGCTGTTGGATATACGGTGACGGTGTCGTTATCTCGTACCACTTGTCACCACTAATAGCATGACAAATTGGCACAACAAGCCCTAACGACAGCCAGCGAATTGTCGTTGAACCACAGTGATCAGCTGCGAAAATGCCTGCATAGGGTGCCGAGATGGTAATAAGCTGTAACAGACCATTATCAACAGAAAGTTGATCCTGACGTTGTTGTGTTAACGCACTGCGGGCAACCAAACCGCCCTGGCTATGACCAATCACCGTTAAATTGGGATTAGCCATTTTTTCTGAGAGCCCATTCACAGCATTAATAAGCTCTCCAGAGCTTTTCAATAAGCTATCGCGATCATTGTAGTTAAAACAAACTGCTTGTTGCCCATGAAAAGCGAACACCTGGGCTAAAGAACGATATAGTGCTGCTGAACCGTAGCACCCGTGCACAATAACGATCACCGGTTCATCGGAGTTAAGCGTGATAGTTGGATCAGTTGAAGTCGTACAGGAAGTTAAGCCTTCAATCTTTGCATCAATATTTGGCGTGGGTAAATTTCTGCTATCGATGCTGGCAAATTCCGGTTCGGATGGTATCGGAGTTGCGCAGCCTGTGAACCACGTTAGTAACATCAGTAGCAAGAACATCGACAGTAATTTTTTACGCATGCTTCTTACCTGAAATTATTCATAGCGACTAAGCTATCTAGTCTCCCTGGTCAAAACGGTGGCACGGCCCCTGAAACTCGACCGGTACATTCGCCGGGCATTTTCCGCACAGCTCGTTGCCGGGCACGGCGAAGTCAATCTTGCGCGGGTAAGGCAGGTTAAGTTTTTGCATGATAGAGATAAACTCGGCTTCTGATTTATCCATCCCCAGACGCGGGTTACGCGACTTTTCCTGTCCAATGCTCGAGACCTGCCGGCCACTGTAGTCATGCCCCGGGTAGACCAACGTTTCATCAGCCAGGGTAAACAGTTTGTCGTGAATGCTGCGATAAAGGATCGCCGAATCACCTGACTGGAAGTCGGTGCGCCCGCATCCTTCGATCAGCAGAGCATCGCCAGTGAACACCATGCTTTGCGTGCCATTATCGATCCTGTATGAAAAATGGTGCGAGGTATGCCCGGGAGTGAACAAGGGATGCAGGATTATTCTGCCAATCTGCAAAGGCACCCCCTCTTTCATGGCTATGTCTGCACACTCCGGCTTTTCTACCTCGGGAAAGGCCACTTGGCAGCCGATCTTGTCGCGCAGCACACGCGCGCCTGTAAGGTGGTCGGCATGTAGGTGGGTCTCGATGGTATAGGCCAGTTTCAGCTGTAGTTTCTGAATTACCTCGATGTCACGTTCGACCGTGTCGATAACGGGATCGATTAACGCTGCAGTGCCCGTGTCGGGACAGGCCAGGAGATACGTATAGGTACTGGAGTCCGCTTCAAACAATTGCCTGAATATCATAATACTCCTTAAGCTGTTCAATCCATGAGATTATATTAATTCAAATACCAGCGGCTATTACTCACTCTTGTACAAGGCTGGCAACAATTGCCAGCCTTTCATCAAGGCTCCGAGATCCTACCTTTTCTATACAGCAGGTATGTTTAAAGCCGCATGCCGCTGTACCAGTGTAACAAGCTCTTATACAGGAATACACTGACCAGTCGCTAGCGGCTGAACTTTGCCGTCTTCGATGCAATCCAAACGATCAACACATCCCGCGTGATTGGTCATCATGTCAACCACACCGAACCCCATTGCCGACCGTTCAGGATGGCAGTTCCATTTTGCATCCGATGCAATATATTAAAGTACATCATCACCATCGTAGGCAATTTTTGCTGGTCAGCTGATCATGTAAAAATCGGGGAAATATCCTATAGGCATTTTCTTTTCTATCGTCCATGAAAAAAAAGCCGGGATCTGAACCCGGCTTATTTATTTTATACTAGACGCAACCCGTTGGCTTCGGCAGGCCGCCATACTTGGTGATCGGCTTCATTGGTCCGGTCATCCACATTTTGAACATTTCCTTCTGATTCGCCTCGATATACTTGGAAAACTTCCTGATCGGAGGAACAACTGCATGGTCATCATAGTATTCCCTTGCT
>JASJGU010000326.1:0-10022 GCA_033791385.1 Desulfuromusa sp. | reverse complement strand
AAACACATAAGTATAAACAGAAGACGGGACAAATCTTAAATATTAAGTATTATAACCCCAATAATTAATTTTTAAGTTGTCACCCTGTTCCGCACCCTCTAAGAGACTGTTGGACTTAACAAAAACCTACCAGAGCCTGTCAAGTTCGACAGACTCCCAGCTTCTAGCTGAAGCTTCGAATTGTCATTGTTACTGCGCTAAAGGGATTTCTTTCGCGATCTCAAACCGAGCAATCGCATTGAGCTTGTTTTCGACTTGCAGATAACGGAAGGCCTTCTTGCCGGACAGAACTTTTCCCACATCAGCAGCCATTTTTTTCATAGAAGTCAGACGCTCATCCTGAATATTATAGTACTCATTGATAAGTTCCGTGGCCTGCTCATCTGTCAAAGACTGGTAAACCGCTGCGTAAGCAAGGATCAGCTTTGCTCCGCGTTGACCGATCTGGAACAATTCTTCTTGGTACTTGTCATAAACCGGCCAGAAGACCTTGCCTTCCTCCTCGGTGAAGTCCATGTTCTCCATCACGACCAATCTCTTCTGATCGAACAGAATTTTCTTTTTCAGGTCCAAAGCCTCATCGGCCAAAGCAAAAAACGGGACAGCCAGTAGCAGGATAGTCAGTAGAACAGTTTTGATACGCATGTGGTTCTCCTTATGAGTGGTATTATTAATCGGTTTTTGTCTGGAAACCAGAAACGTAGACGGCCCCCATTCTGAGTTTCCAGATGGACATTAGTTACTTGGTTTGATGGTAATGACAACCCGGCGATTCAATTGCCGTCCGGCTTCGGTACCGTTATCAGCGATTGGTGCAGCTTCACCATAGCCGATGGTGCTGATGCGATTGGGGTGCACGCCCTGACCAACCAAGGCGTTCTTGACATTGTCGGCACGACTCTCTGAGAGAGCCTTGTTGGTTTGTTCAGAACCGGTGCTGTCGGTATGGCCAGCAACCTGGATACTGGTGTCAAGATACTGATTGAGAACCCGACTGACCCGGGTGATCTCATTGAAAGCTCCAGCGTTCAGGTTGGCTGACCCAATGGCAAAAAGATAGTCCGACTTGAAAGTGACTGCCAGGACATCAGCGGTACGCTGGATATTTGCAGCTTCCACTGCAGCTAGCTCGCGACGCATGGCAGCTTCCTGCTCATCCATCTTTTTACCAGCCTGGTTGCCGATGACGCCACCAGCCAAGGCGCCAACGCCAGCACCGATAAGTGTCCCCTTGGTGTTGCCACCGATGAGTTGACCAAGCAGTGCCCCACCGGCCGCACCAGCCAGGACACCGGTACGGGTGCCTTTCTCTTGGTTGTTCTGGGGGGTGGCGCAGCTGGCAAGCAAAACACTGGCAACAGCTAATAGTATCAGAAGCTTTTTCAATTTTTTCTCCTTGGTGGCAAGAGTGTGATAGCAAAAATGAGAAAAACCCATTTAGTATTTTTTATGAAGGGCTTGATTATAGATAATTATCTTGTTATGCACAATACTCCGGTAACGACTAACCTCTCCTTTTTTTCAAAGCCTTGGGGTCACAATTGATCTAGAGGAACCACTAATATCTAGGGGCACTCCCCAAATAAATTAGTCATGCAAATCAAAGTTCAACTCAACTTGTTTCACCAGATAGGGGGGAGTGTTATAATTTTTCAAGTAAAGAGGCTGAGGTAAAGCGGTATCAGTTTTCATATCTCTAATCTAAATCAGCAATATCATATTTTAAATTGAAAGTTAAACAACCGGATAAGAATAGCATTTTTATGCGAAGGCAGAAAGGTGGGAAAAAATGAAAAAGCGATCCTATACAGTTAATATAAGATCGCTCAATTCTTCAACATCATGAAAACTTCTGGTTAAAGAGAATATTCTACCAGCATCTGCTCTTCGTTCCAGAGCTCAATCGCATCTTCCATAGAATTTGCTGTCGCCATTTTGTCACAACGGTTTTGGGAACAATAAACTCCCCAATGACTAGATGGAGCATAGCCACTAGGTCCGAAAATTTTGGCTTGGCCACCGCATCGGCAGGGAACAGCAAAAGTATGATAATGAGCTTCCATAAGTCAAACTCCTTTCAAAGGGAACACGGGAAAAGAACTTACAAATAATAATACCTTAAACATTACTTATTACTATATCTTACACATAGCAACTAAATGTCAACCCCGTTTTTTTCAAAAAAAGACTTTAAAACAATGGTTTATATTTTATGGTTAGTAATGGAGAAAAATATTTCAGATGGAGATCTCGAGAAGACTGATTCATAAGAACAAACTAGTCTTTTTAGTTCAAAACAAGGGGGAGCATTTCTTTTCATGAGAAAGATAATAATACATTTTTTTTAAAAATATTTTTTATAGACTATTGTTAGTCACAGCAGAACACACCTTATATATACGAATTGAACCATTGCCGCCCATCAACAATCCTACCCATGAACACATCCCAACAGTGCAACAGAATATAATTCGCATGATTTATTTATATATCCTCTCACAAAGGGAGAATACTAATAAAGGCAGGATAAACGGCAGTTTTTGGGTAGAATTCGAAGTGTAAATATTCGCTCATTCCTTAAGTTGAATATGAAGTTGTCCTTCTTGGACAGTGATTGAATCGACACCATCGGAAAATGTTTTCCAAAATCCTTCATCGGTACCAAATTGCTCAATCAGGTCGATATTTTTTAGACCACCCATCCATGCCGCAGGAACTGGTACCCCCATGATGCTCACTCCCCGGATTTTGACCACCGGCCGGGCCTCACGATAAGCCAGTTCTACACCTGCCCGAACCCGCAGGGTTTTGCCGCCTAACATCGGAAAATCCGAATCAACCGGAATCAGCAACTTGGCGCTGACCAGATTGTCGGCCAGATCAATGACCAGTTTGTCAGCCAGGTCAGTATTCTTTGCCAGCAGGGCATTAATCTCCCGTTCGCTCAGGGTGATATCTCTTGAGGCCCCTTCTTCACTATAGACTTCCGGCTTGAGACTGCCGTCCGATATTTTTTCGTCTCCATCGTTTTGGGTGCGCGTCGAAGATCCATCTTTTTGTGGCCACCTTGTAGCAGATGAGCGGTCAACCATTGCAAACCGTTGTAGTTTATTTTCCAGCTGTCTTTCTTCTTGCTGGCTTAACACCACCGGAGTAAAAGGACGGGGAAAGAACCAGGTTCTGGCCGCAAAAATTGTTCCGACAATGGTCAGCACCATCACCAGCACAGTAATGCCGAACACCTGCATACCGGAAAATCCTTTTTTTTCTGTCTGCCCTGTCATCTATTTTCCCCGCTATTTTTTGACTTCATAATCCCGAAACAACTGACTCGTCTGGATTCCATGATTATTCTGATATTTGCCACTAGAATAACTCTCGTATTCCCCTTCAATCGTGTGATAGTAAACCTGACAGATTTCAACTCCCGAATAGATTCTGATTGGCTGTACGCAAAATATTTCAAGCGTCCAGAACCCTTTGAAGCCAACATCGCCAAACCCTGCGGTCACATGGATAAACAGCCCCAATCGCCCAACCGAGGAGCGCCCCTCCAGCATTGGCACCAGCTTATGTGTTTCGGTGTACTCGACGGTTCTTCCCAGATACAACCTGTTGGGCTCCAACAGTAACCCTTCAGCTGGGATCATAACTTGCTGATAAGGATTATCCTTTTTCATATCCAGTTGTGAATCCGTGTAGACGACCAGCTCGTCGGACAAGGTCAGATTATAACTGTTGGGATTGAGTCTGCTTCTGTCAAAAGGCTTGATAATGATGTCTTTATCAACCCTGTTTGCTATTTCCTTACCAGATAAGATCATTGGATATTCCAATCAGAAAAATCATTTGTCGTTTTTTAGAAACCGCAACCACCAGCATACTCATCTTCATAATCGATTGCCCCTTTGGGGCATACCGGGATACAAAGCCCATCTGAATCACACTTGGTAGCATCCAAAACTGCTTTGCCATTAACCAGACTGATTGCCTGCTCAGGACAAATTTTTATACATTCAGCACTTCCACAACACAGGTTTTGATCAATAATAATTTCCAGCATGATGACTTTCTCCAAGACGATTAAGTAATTTTTTGCCAAACATATTCGATCAGCTTCTGAGTAACTTGAAGCCAACAGCCTGATAATGCTCTTTTGCAACAACCTCAAAAAAATCTCTGCCAGGATCAACAGGATAAAATCTGATGTTAAATCTTAACCCTAAAAAACCGTTTTTCCGACCTTTGATTTTCATCAGACGGTGTCAGATTTTTATCCTGTCAAAAAAGTCTTTGATCTTCTTTATGTGTCAAACAAAAGTTACTCTACGAAAATCCACCTAAGGGGCGTGGGTCGCTATTCTCGCAAAACCCCACAGGACCAACAGGCACCAAATTGACCCTCACAAGACTCCCCACAGACAGGACAGAGCCATGAGTCCAGCGTTGACATATCAGTTTTCAACCAAGCCTTGAGAAACATTTGAGCGCGGGGAAAAGCTTCATCATCGATCACCCAGAGTTCTGGACAACACTCGATAAAAGGAATTTCCCCGACGGCAGAAGATAGTTGATCATTCCGCAGAGTGCACTGTATACCTTCGCTGGCCAGAATCTCTTTGAGCAACCCAGCGTATGGCCGATCCCAGTAATTAAAAACATGCAGCTTTTTCATGGCAATCAGTATATCATTTTCAGCACAATTTTATAGGGAATCGACAGATGATTATTTTGTTTAGCAACAATATCACCTCACAACTTCAAGCTCAGTTTATCAATATGGAAAAAATTTATTATGCAAGAGATTATCCGACAAATTCTGACTTCAAGAGTCTATGAAGCCGCAGTAGAAACCCCACTAGAAGAAGCGGTGACCCTTTCGCTTCAATTGAAAAATAAGATTCTCCTCAAACGGGAGGATTTACAACCAGTTTTTTCTTTCAAACTGCGTGGTGCCTATAACAAGATTGCGCACCTCTCTGCGGAGGAAAAAGATAAAGGGGTGATTACCGCTTCTGCGGGAAATCATGCGCAGGGAGTCGCTTTTTCAGCGCAAAAGCTCGGACTGAAAGCGCTGATTGTTATGCCGTTAACGACACCACAGATTAAAATTGACGCGGTTAAAGCCTTTGGCGCAGAGATTGTTCTTCATGGGGACAATTATTCCGAAGCTGCTGAGCGCTGCAACGTAATACTGGGTGAAACTGGCATGACCTATATTCATCCTTTTGACGATAAACTGGTCATTGCGGGTCAAGGAACTGTCGCAGATGAATTATTACGTCAGAGTGCGGGAAAACTTGATGTGGTTTTTGTCCCGGTTGGTGGCGGCGGGTTAATTTCTGGAATTGGAGCTTATTTTAAAGCTCTTTCACCAAAAACCAAAGTGATCGGTGTCGAGCCCTCTGATAGCGATGCCATGTACCAATCATTACAGGCGGACAAACGAATCACACTGGAGTCTGTCGGTATTTTTGCCGATGGTGTTGCTGTACGCGAAGTCGGCAAACTGACATTTGATCTATGTCGACAACATGTTGATGAAATTATCCGTGTCAGCACCGACGAACTTTGTGGTGCCATCAAGTCGATCTATCAAGCAACCCGCTCAATTGTTGAGCCCGCTGGCGCCTTAGCTGTAGCTGGACTCAAACAATACATTCAAACTCGCGGCATAACAAACCAAACCCTGGTCGCAATTAATTCCGGTGCCAACATGAACTTTGAGCGCCTCCGTTATGTTTCTGAGCGAACCCAAATTGGTGAAGGTCGTGAGTCACTTTTTGCCGTCACCATCCCTGAGACACCGGGCGCTTTGCGACATTTTTGTAGTCATCTTCTCGATACAATTAATATTACGGAGTTCAATTATCGCCTGGCAGATCGCAGCCAAGCGCAGCTTTTTTTGGGAGTCTCTATCGGCAGTGGAGAAGCTTGTGAAAAGTTTTCTGCACGCCTTAATCAGGCCAACTACCATACCATTGACCTGACTGATAACGAACTTGCCAAAACCCACCTTCGATATATGATCGGTGGTCGTTCACCCGAAGCGACTCGGGAACGCTTGTTCCGTTTCTGGTTCCCTGAACGCCCCGGAGCTCTGACCCGCTTTCTGGCTGACATGAGAAATGATTGGAATATTTCGTTATTTCATTATCGTAGTCAGGGAGGAGAATTTGGTCGTGTATTAATTGGTCTGGAGATACCGGATCAAAACGATGAATCGCTGAAAACCTTCTTTGATCAACTGGGCTACCACTACATTGAAGAAACAGCTGATCCAGCCTATCAATTATTCTTATAAAAACAGCCTCCTCGCCCATTGGCGAGGAGGCTGTTGATACTTCAAAAAGAACACTGCACCATTTTGGCTTAGCACTCTTTCCAATTAGGAGACCGCTTCTCTAGAAATGCTTTAACCCCCTCTTCAGCATCATGCGTTGCACAAAGGGTCGCAAACAGATCGTCCATGCTATCCAACCCTTGATGATAGGGGACATCCTGTAAACGTTTAAGTCCTTCCTTACCAATGCGTAGCGCAATCGGACTTTTAGAAATCAGTTTTTCAGCTAATTTCAGAGTTTCCGCTTCCAAATCTTCAGCAGCAACGACCTTATTGACCAAGCCTAGCTTTTCCGCCTCAGTGGCACTGATCATATCCCCGGTTAAAACCATCTCCATGGTTTTCTTCTTACCTATAATTTTAACCATTGGTGCCGCTGGGCCCAGACAGATCAACCCGACATTGATAGCCGTTGTTCCAAAAGTTGCAGTTTCTGCCGCAACAGTCATATCACAGGCAAACGAAAGACCTGCGCCATTGGCCAGAGCGAAGCCTTGTACCGAAGCGATTGTCGGTTTATTCAACTCGGCTAGGGTATGATAAAACGCATCAATTCCGTACAAAAGTTTTCGATATTCCTGATGAGTTTTCCCCTTGAACTGATCCAGAGAAATCCCGGTACAGAAATGTTTGCCGACCGCATTAATGACAATAACTCTGACATCATCATCCTTTTCCATATCCCATAATGCTTGATCCAATTGATCAGCAAACTCTGGAGTAAATGTGTTCATCGCCTCAGGACGGTTCAGGGTAATAAAGCCGATACGATTTTCTTTGCGGGTCAAAATTAACTCTGTAGCCATTGAATCCTCCATTTAAATGCTAAAACATTGTTTCTCACAGTTTAATTCAATAACCCCGCACAGGGGAACAGTTTTTTAAATAATTTTCAGTCTTGCCATTGATAAAACAAATAAGATATGATTATGCGAATATACTAAACGATAAGAGGAGATGAAACTTGCCAATATTTGAATACCGCTGTAAAAATTGCGGCCAAACTGTTGAAAAGATTCAACGCAACCCAATTCCTGATGTCCCATGTCCAGCATGTGGGAAGCCGGCAGAACGAACTGTTTCACTGACATCAGTAGCAGCCTCAAGTGGTGGTGGAAGCTGTAGTGTTCCTGCCGGAAGTGGTTTTACCTGAGGTTAGTTGAGGATGGCGTGCCCATCCACGATTTATTTATTGAGGGATCATACAAGCCACATTTCAGAGAAAATCAACAAAAATCAAAAAAGGAGAGAAACAAAGATGCTACAGATTACAGACACAGCACGTGAGAAGTTTAAAGATCTGATGAAGGAACATACGGGGAAATTTCTCCGTGTCGTTTTTGAAGGCTTTGGCTGAGGCGGCCCCAGCCTGGGATTGACTCTGGACGAGTCAAAAAAAGAAGACGACCTCTATACTATCAATGAAATTGATTTATTAATTGACAAGAATGTCCTTCCGCATGCCAAGGAAAGCCAGATTGATTACATCAGCAACTCTTATGGAGAAGGTTTTTCCATAGGCGCTGCTACTGGCAGTAGCTGCGCTAGTGGCTGCAGCGGCTGTTAAATTAGTTGTTTAGACAAAAAAAGAGCCTCGCTTCTATTGAAACGAGGCTCTTTTTTATGTCATCTAAATACTACTCAGTCTTATAATAAATTAAACCGACCGAGCAATTTCAGTGAACCAAAGTAAGATGCAACAATAAGCACCACCCATAATATTAATGGAATCATAGTTTCCTCCTGTTAGTAACTCTTCTTGTCTGCAGCAAGCTCTTCCAATGTCAGCTTCTGACTGTCCATCTGCCTCCAGAACCAGATTATATACCCCAGCACAAACGGAACCAGCTAAGCAACATAGGTCTTCACCGTTAAAGTATAATGACTGCTGGAAGCAGTATAGATAGTTAAACTGCTATTCAGATCAACTTTTGACGGATAAAATGCAGTATTGTTGTAACCTGCAAGAAAAAATATTGCCAAGCAGGTCAGAACGGTACCCAAACCTGCTGGCCAAATGCCCCGAACTGATGCAGTAAAACGATTCAGCACCACACCAAAGACGACTAGAACCAGCCCAGCTAGAAGCAAAATCAAGTTTAAAGGCATCTGCAGCAGGTTGTGCAGATATTTATTCGCTTCCATTACAACCGTACCATCAGTCGGATTGACCGCATAACCGTCCATCACAATCAGACTGATCAGGACATAAAGAAGAAACGGCAGCGCACAAAGCAAGTTATTGAAAGAAGAGTTCTTCAACTTTGCAACCAGACTCTCATGTTCCAGATTGTTGGCTAGATAGAGGGCACCAAGGGTTCGCGCCAGAAAAACCAGGAACAGTCCAAAACTTAAATTAAATAAACTGAAGGCAGCTTCTAAACCACGCAACGGGTGATCCCAGAACACTAGATTATAGTCATTAAGAGTGAAATTAGACCCAGTAAAGAAGGTTCCAACTGCGGCACCAATCAACAAAATCCCAACCGAACCATTAATAAATAAAAAAGCGTCATAGACTCCTTTACCGAGAAAGTTATTAGGTTTACGCCGATACTCATAGCTGACCGCCTGAACAATAAAGGTGAACAGAATTAGAATCCAAACCCAATAGGCTCCGCCAAAGCTGGTCGCATAAAAAAGTGGAAAAGCGGCAAACAATGCCCCGCCAAAAAGAACCAGTGTGGTAAATGTGAGTTCCCATTTCCGACCGAGAGAATTAACCACCAGAATCTTCTCATCTTCAGTCAGAGAAAGAGTTGAAAGGAGAGTTTGTCCTCCTTGGACAAAGGTCAGAAAAACAAACAAAGACCCAACCAAGGTAGTAATAAACCACCATAATTGCTGTAAAGTAGTCCAGTCTAAACTGCCAAACATAATCAATCTCCTTCCGGACCAATAGAAATTTGCTTGGTCATTATTTTAAGCTCGGCAATCAGCAAAGCAGTAAATAGGATAAGAAACATAAAGAAAGTCACTGCGACGGTTCCGGAATCAAGATTGGATCTAGCAACAGTCACTGGCAGAAGATCCTGAATTGCCCAGGGTTGCCGACCAACTTCAGTAACAATCCAACCCGCCTCTTGAGCAATTAAACCAAGAAAAAATGAGATCGCTCCGAGCTTCAACAGCAGCGGGTGCTTTTCGAGCTGATCTTTACGCAACAGATAGAAATAAACCATGAACAACAGAATGAAAAATGTTCCCAAGCTAACCATCACTCTGAAAGAGTAGAAAATCAGTGGTACTTAGGGTACTGCATGCTCAGCAGAATCAAGATAACCATTACCAAGATATTCGCTGTTCTTCTCAAACAGGGTTAACGCTTTACTGGCAGCAAGCTGGTCACCGACATTCTGGGCAGCCTTATAATCACCCAAACCGGAAACAGCTAGCTTACCCCGCACCATTTTCTCTTCTACCCCCATAATATTTTGTTCAGTATTGCCAAAAACCAGGTCGTTGACTCCAGGAACAAAACTATAAATCTCCCGGTTTGCCAACAATGAAAGCGCCATAGGAATTTTAATTTTAAAAATAAATGGATCCTGATCATCTCCCGGTTTTTTACTAAAATTCAATAATCCCATTGCAACCAGACCAGAAGGATCTTTTCCCTCATAAAGTGCTTCCATTGCGGCAAGCTTCATCGGCTGAACGACAGCAGCGTGGAATGCAT
>JASJGU010000325.1:0-5944 GCA_033791385.1 Desulfuromusa sp. | reverse complement strand
AAATTCCTATAATTCCATTTTTTTCGCTGAATAGTTACTCAGGAACAAGGGTATCTACATCTTGCAACCTTGAAAATCTGCCAGAAACTTTAAAATTCCTCAGATTTCCACTTATAACCCGCCACAGTTAAAATCTTTCGAAATATCTATTACTCCTTTAATTTCAGAATCTTACTAAGCAGTTATTCCACAGTGACAATTCCGGTACACATCTTGCTAGTTTATTGTAATCTAGATAAATCTTATGAAGCCAAATCTTTCACTCCCTGCAATAATTCACTTATAAAAGGGAAGGCACAACCACAGGAGGCCACTAAAAAAACAAATAATAATTATGCGTAGATAGTGATTAAAAATTAATGAAAGTGAGGTAAAACTATGGCACATAAACATCCATATTCAGACACATTATCGTCTGGAGGATTTGGATTCGACGTTTTTGTGGATGAAGAAATTGAAAAAATCCACCTTGCCACCCTTGATGTGATGCAGAATACAGGGCTTTATGTCGGCGACGACGAAGCCATTGATATTCTCGAAAAAGGTGGAGCAAAGGTCGATCGCAAAACCCGAATTGTAAAATTTCCCCCATATCTGGTTGAAGAGTGCATCCGTTCTGCACCTCCTCGAATCACCCAGTACGGACGCGACCCTGAAAAAAACGTTGTCCTTGAGGGAAGAAGAGCCAATTTTTGTACCTTTGGCCAAGGTGTTCGAGTTATGGACACGGACGGTACCGTTCGTCCTTCCGTTAACGAAGATGTTGGCAACGCAGCACTGCTCACCGACGCTATGGAAGAAGTTGATGTCTGTGAGCGTTCGCTGACCGCAAGTGATGCTCCAGACAACGTGGCACCAATTTGGGAGGCGGAAGTTGTATTCGCCAATACAGGGAAACACACGGTCTACGGTCCTGGTAACGGCTGGCGTGCTGGCAAGATCATCAAAATGGCACAGGCCATTGTGGGTGGAGAAGAGGCACTGCGAGAGCGACCTATTCTTACCATCAACTGCTCACCAACAAGCCCACTGACTCTTGATGTCAACTGCTGTACTGGCATCATCACCTGTGCTCGTGCAGGTGTCCCCTGTAACCTGATATCTATGGTTATGGCTGGAGCCTCCGGCCCTATCACTCTTGCGGGATCGTTGGTAACACATAACTGTGAAATTCTTGGCGGAATTGTTCTCCACCAGCTTACCTGTAAGGGTGCGCCAGTTATCTATGGCTGCTCATCACTTACTTTTGATTTAAAACTAACGACTACTCCTGTTGGATCTCCTGAATGCGGATTGCTTAATGCTGCCGCACCAAGACTTGCACAAAAATACATGTTGCCGAGTTTCTCGGCAGGTGGATAGACAGATTCAAAACTGCCTGACGCACAAGCCGGTCATGAAAAAACCCTTACGGCTATGACCGCCGCCTGCGCTGGAAGTAATCTGATGTATGGTGCTGGAATGTTGGATTCCGGACTCATCTTCAGTTACGCTCAGCTGGTGATTGACAATGATATTTTCAAAATGGTCAGAAAGGTTATGGATGGCATAGTTGTTGACGAAGAGAATATTGCACTAGATACGATCAAAGCGGTAGGACCCGGTGGTGATCATCTGATGCAACCTCATACAGCAAAATATATGCGAACCTTGCCTTCTAATCCACATATCATTGAACGTGGAAATTACGATAGATGGCTGAAAAAAGGTGGCAAGGATATGGCAGAGCAGGCGGCTGAAAGAGCTGCTGATATTCTGGCAAACCACAAACCAATGCCTCTTTCGGATGAAGTAAAAGCCGCAATGCATGCTATTGTAGTAGAAGCAACAGCGGAAGCTGAGGAAATGAGTAAAAAATAGCAGTACCCTGTATCTATAGATCGATATTTGAATCATCTTCAGGAAATGGGTAGGTGCCCATTAAATGATAAAAATCAGATATAGAAAAAATGATACAACCTGAAAGATTACCTGTGAAGCTCTGGCGGTAGGTGCCACTGGAGTAAACAAACAATCTTTCAACCCATCCAACACAAAAACCACCTCTGAAGGTTCAGAGGTGGTTTTACGCTCAGCTTCACCAACATGCAGTAACAATCATTTAAAATACGCGATTTTTCAACGACCGTACATACTCAGAATTACTGATTTATCCCCTGTAGAGGGGTAATTCTTATCAAATTTTTTCAATTTATCCGCCGGGTACAATATTGATCATTGGTCAAAGTAGCTGATGATCGAATGAACCCAATACACAAAAGCAGAAGAACGGAGGAATCATGGGAACAACTAAATCATTATTTAAAAGAGCATGCTCACTTGTGACGATTGCTACAATTTCAATTGCAGGTACTGTTTTAGCAACTTCAACTGCATCAGCAGAACAACTGACTGTTGCATACTTCATGGAATGGCCAACACCAAGCCAATTCGCGCAAACTAAAAAGATATACGATAAAGAACTCGGCATGGACATCAAATGGGTTGCGATTGATTCCGGAACTGCAATGTCGGCTGCCATGGCCTCTGGCAATGTACAGATTTCGTTCTCGCAAGGTATCCAACCATTTACCGTTGCCACATCAGCTGGCCAGGATCTTCAAATTGTAGATGTCGCAGTAGCTTATACCGAAAATGAAGGTTGTGTCGTACGCAGTAGCCTTGAAATTGATAAATCTAATGCCAAAGAACTGGAGGGCAAGCAGGTTGCCGTTCCCCTTGGCACGGCTGCCCATTACAGCTTTTTAAAACAGATGGAAAATTTTGGTGTTGATACTTCCACCATGAAGATCGTCGATATGGCACCTTCAGACGGTGCTGCTGCATTTGCATCGGGAAATCTTGACATGGTCTGTGGTTGGGGTGGTGCATATCGCCGGATGCAAGAACATGGTAATATACTCATGACTGGTACTGAAAAACAAGCAATTGGTATCCAGATTTTTGACGCTACCACTGTTTCGGCCGGTTGGGCCCAGGAAAATGCTGAGCTTTTGGCGAAGTTCCTCAAAGTCACTGCCGATATGAATGCTAAATTTGCCGCTGGCGGTTCAAGCGAAATGCTTCCAGCAATTGCCAAAACAGCCGGTATGGATGTAGAAGCCACAAAACTTGCAATGACCACCTTTACATTCCCGACAGTTGAAGAGCAAATCAGTGAAAAATTGCTGGGCGGTGGTATCCAGAAATTTTTGAAAGAAGTTGCCGATTTTTTTGTTGTACAGGGCACTTTAGAAAAAGCTCGTGACAGCTATGACGGTGCTGTTGATGTCAGCTATCTTAAGGCCGTATCAAAAATGTAATATTTTAGATTACAGAGTGCAAAAATACGTACGGTCCATCACTGTTTTTGGGACCGTACGTGACTTAAGTTAATTTAAGGAACAGGGGGGAAAGAATTGTCTGAGACCAAAGAATCCAATTTGCATATTGACCAGATCTCAATGACGTTCGAATTGCCAGATGGTAATAATATTGAAGCTCTGAAAAATATATCTCTTAATATTAAGAAAGGTGAAATTTTAACGGTTTTGGGGCCCTCTGGCTGCGGAAAAACAACCCTTTTAAATATTGTTGCAGGATTTCTTGCTCCCACCAGTGGACAGGTGATTCTCAACGATAAACAGATTTTCGGCCCCGGTCCTGAGCTCGGCATGGTCTTCCAACAAGGTGCGTTGTTTGAATGGATGACCGTTGAAAAGAATATTGGTTTTGGCCCAGCCATGGCTGGCGTCCCGAAAGCACAAATCAAAAAAACAGTAGATGAGTTACTGGAAATTGTCGGATTGCATGACTATGGCAAAAAAGCTATTTACGAACTATCCGGTGGCATGCAACAGCGTGTTGCTCTAGCTAGATGCCTAGCCAATGACCCTGATGTAATATTGATGGATGAACCACTTGGAGCCCTTGACGCCTTGACTCGGGAGAAGATGCAAGGGCTGGTACTTAAATTATGGAAAGAAACCGGAAAAACCATCATTTTAATCACCCATGCAGTGGAGGAAGCATTACTGCTCGGTGAGCGTCTACTGGTTATGGCTCCAAGGCCTGGCCGCATCCATAAGGAATACCGTCTGCCGTTTGCTGGAATGGGAGTGGATTCTGATCTTCGTGAAGTCAAAAAACACAAAGATTTTGGCCCGAAACGTGAAGAGATCCTATCGATGATATGGGAAATGGAAGAAGAAATAATGGGAAGGAGCGAATAACACCATGTTGATTCTGATAATGTACATCTCAATATTTATTCTTGCTTATGTGATTTATACCTGGATTGCCAAGTTTACAGTAGCGAAAACTGGCTTTAATGCGCGCAAAACAGTAACATTCGGTGATGAAAGTGCGGTGACATCTAACCGGGCGGCATCCATTATTTCAATTATCTCTATTTTTCTGATCTGGGGGGCTTTTACCGGATCAAAAATCACCCCAATACATGTACCCGGCCCGTTTATTGGTGATACTTCTTTTTCATATACAGCAACTAATCCGCAAAACCAGACGTCCGATGCAACGGTTTATATTCGGGTGGGACGTATGGGAGAGGACTTTCAAAAACCTGAGATTCCGGGCGATGACCAGTCTGGATTTGCAAAGAATGACGCAATGAAAGTCGGTGCCTGGCGCAGTGGTCTGATCCGTGCGCAGAACAATGATGAAGGTGGCAAAGTCAATGGTTACAACGTTACTGCTGTTAACGGTAAGCCAATAGCACCTAAACAATCTGTTGAAATCGAAGACGGTGTTGTGAGTTTGACGGGAAAGGGTACTTTGTCATTTACTCCCAATAAAGGTTGGCAAATGGAGCCCATTTGGCTCCCTGCACCTGAAGCTGTTTTCACAAGGTTGGTTGAAATTTATGCCAATGTCTATCAAAACGTGACACTTGCTGAGACTGTTGGCTGGTCGCTTTTCCGTGTTTTTGTAGGATTTTTCCTCGGTAGTTTGGTTGGCATTCCATTGGGTTATGCCATGGGATTAAATGACTGGTTCCGAGGCTGGTTTGATCCAATCGTTGAATTTATGCGGCCAATCCCACCACTCGCACTGATTCCGTTGGTCATTATCTGGTTCGGTATTTGGGAAAAGGGGAAAATCAGCTTATTGTTCCTCGCTGCCCTATGGATCATGACCATTTCAGCCCGTGCCGGTGTATCAGGCGTCAACATATCCAAAGTCCATGCTGCCTATTCACTGGGGGCATCTAAATTTCAGATACTGATTCGTGTCATTATGCCAAACTCTCTGCCGGAGATTTTTACCGGTGCACGGGTGGCAATGGGCGTTTGCTGGGGTACAGTTGTGGCGGCTGAGCTGGTTGCTGCTGAAAAAGGAGCGGGAAAAATGATTATCTCGGCTTCAAAATTCCAGCAAACCGATATTGTAATCATGGGCATCATTTTAATCGGAGTAATTGGATTTGGTATCGATATCCTGATGCGATTATCTGAAAATTATCTTGTACCCTGGAAAGGAAAAAGCTAGTTATCCTCGATTTCTACGCACCACAACAGCATAAGTTACAACACCTAAAAAAGGGCTGACGGTTGCGGGTCGGCCTAGTCAATGGATAGCCGTCAGATGCGTTCAGTCCCTATGTTTGTCAGAAAGGTAAGTTGCAACTGACAAACATGGGATTACTGAAAAATCCTTTGATTTCACGAGATCACAAAGGTAACACGATCCCGGCCAGCCCAGCTTGGAATATCAACGATATTTATGCATCTTCTCCTTAGAGGATAAAAGGCGTATCGTCCTAATACAGGGAGGATAAGAGGTTGTCACATATTGATAAATTCCCTGGCAACCTTATATTGTTCTAATATTGTTATTTTGAAGATGTTCCCTGATATGGTAGACCTGCCTACTTCCATGTAATGGCTCAGAAATGGAGTAACTGCAGACTGTAGCTTACCAAAGATAAGCTGATTTCTGAAACTTG
>JASJGU010000324.1:0-3144 GCA_033791385.1 Desulfuromusa sp. | reverse complement strand
CCGTGGCGAAAACTGTGCGCTTTGCCGGCCTTCTGGGCTGGACTGTTGTATGACGACACGGTTCTAACAGCTGCCTGGGACCTGGTACGTGACTGGAGCATGGAAGAGCGTTTAAAGCTCAGGACAGATGCACCGAGGCTTGGCCTGAAAGCCATGATCCGCGAACGCAGCCTGCAATCCATCGCACTTGAAGTTCTGGAAATGGCATCCACCGGACTAACCAGGCGAAACTGCCTGAGCGCCTCGGGCGAAAACGAAACCGGTTTCCTGGAGCCCCTGTTCTCAAATGCCCATGCAGGGTTGACACCGGCAGATAAAAAACTGGAACTTTATCATGGCCCCTGGAATGGTTCGGTCGATCCCGTATTCACGGAAGCCGCGTATTAAGTTGCCTTAGCCTGGTCGCGTTTGGGCACTCTAGGAGCCTGTCGGGTTTAACATGATCTACTGCGTCAAATCCGACAGGCTCCTAGCGGTTTTCTTCAATATGCCAAACAACCAGTTTCCACTCTTCGGTGTTGGCAGGTGCGTGATAATAGCCGACATGATAAGTACCACCCGGCTCAAAATTGACTTCCAGGTCAGCAGCACGACTGATACTCGGGTTGCTGTCGATTAATGGACAGTTTGTGATATCCAGTATTGCCCTACCATTGATGGTATGAATACCGGGCTCGATCAAAAACCCCTTCGCCGATACAACCCTCGTTTCGCCATCGATCCTGTTAACTGAAACAGGTGCGAGGCACTCTTCAGGACGGCCATAAGAGGTTAATACCCGTGCCATCTCTTTGGCAGTTGGCGCAGATGATAACGGCAGTACAATAGTCTGGGCATAACCCGCCGTGTGTGCCAGTAACGGTAGAGCCGCCAGTATCAGGATGCCTGCAAGCCGTTTAATAAAATGCCGTTGCATTCTTAGAATGGCATCTTTAATTCGGGGTTGATTGCCAGCATCTGTTGCATGAACATGTCTTTGATGCGTCGCAGTGATTCCTCCGTATCGCCTTCAAACCGCAAAACCAGGACCGGTGTGGTGTTGGATGCACGTACCAAACCCCAACCATCGGCGAAATCTGCACGCACACCATCGATGGTGGTAATCCTCGCATCGGCAAATCGTGCTTTTTCCTGCATTTCAGCAACGAAGGCGTGGTTTTCACCCTCTTGCATTTGAAGTTTCAATTCCGGTGTACTGATACTGTCAGGAAGACTACTAAGCACTTCTTGCGGATCACGTTCATCGGCCGCCAGGATTTCCAGCAACCTGCAAGCCGAATAAATACCACAATCAAAACCATACCAGCGCTCTTTGAAAAAGAAATGTCCGCTCATCTCACCGGCAAACGGGGAACCAACCTCCCTCATCTTGTTTTTGATCAGTGAGTGACCGGTTTTATACATCATGCCCTTGCCACCCGCTTCCTCAATGGCATGATGCAAATGACCGCTACATTTAACGTCATAAATAATGGTTGAGCCCGGTACCCTGCTGAGGACATCCCTTGCAAACAGCATCATCAGGCGGTCTGCGTAGATAATTTCACCAGCGGATGTCACCACACCCAAGCGGTCTGCATCACCATCGAATGCCACGCCGATATCCGCATCCATCAAACGGACGGCATCAATCAGGTCTGTCAGGTTTTTCGGCTCACTCGGGTCCGGATGGTGATTCGGGAATGTGCCGTCGACTTCATCAAACAGCGTGATAACTTCGGCACCAATATCACGCATCACGTCGGCGGCACAAACACCACCAATACCGTTTCCGCAGTCAGCAATCACCTTCAATGGTCTTTGTAACTGGATATCGCCGGAAATTCTCTCCCGGTACCGGCCGAGCATATCCTGTTGGCTAACCTCGCCCTTACCCACACGCACATTGCCACTCTTGATGCGGCTATAAATATCGGTAATCTGATCACCGGATTGCGTAACACCACCGATGACCATCTTGATTCCATTGTAATCCGGGGGGTTATGGCTTCCGGTTACCATGACACCTGTCGCGCTGCCAATTTCATAGGCGGCAAAATATAGTACACCGGTTGGTACCGCACCAATATCCACCACGTCGCACCCGGTGGATGCAATTCCGTTGATCAGGCCTTCAATTAAATCCACACCGGAATCTCTGCCGTCTCTGGCCACGACCACAGGTGCGGCGTCCTGTTCAAGCGTGAGTGTGCCGACGACCTGGCCAACCTGGTAGGCAACATCGGCATCGAGGGTTTTACCGACGATGCCACGAATATCGTAGGCCCTGAAAATGCTTTCTACCAACTCCACCGGGGGAAGTGCCTTTTTACGATGCATGCCTTTTCTCTCCAAACCAGCTTTCTCCAGGCTAAAACCAAGATCCGGTAATTCAATATCACCCAGGCCGTCCCCCGGATCGAGTTTGGCCGGCAGTTGGGGCATTGCCTCGGGCTGTTCAGCCGTGACCGATTCATCGCTCAATTGGATGATGTTTTCCGGTTCACTATTCAGCTCATCATCTGTTGAAAATTTGGATGGAACAGGGTCTTCTTCAAACTCCATGGGCCGGTGACCAGGGCGAAACTTTAACATCATGCCCAGTGTCAGTAACAACAGGCCCAAAATGAATAGCACCGGACGCAATATACCTAAAGAGTCGCTGACTCTGGCACCCTGTAAAAAACCAATACGAAACAAGCTCGACGGGATCTTGAGCCAGGCAATATGCTCAGATGAGCCAGGTGCTGCGGCAAGATCACTTAACATCGTTGGCTTAAAGCGGCCATTGTATTGATCAAGTGCAAAGGCCCCCGATGCGGTCGTGAACACAGAAACCAATGCATCCGGGTTCACCTTTAACATCAAGTACCCCTCCGGGGACTCAGGTTCGCCAACCCGTGCTGCCATGGCCAGGTAAGCGGCCTCCGCCTGCCCATGAATTTGTGCGGGTGCCAGCCCGGATTCTGCTGCGACCAATAACATGTCGAGCACAGCATATCCAAAAGGACCCAAATCTGTGGCGCGCAAGGCACTCAAATCCGCTGGGAATAAATCAGTTTCAATCAGGCCGGGAATACGACCGCTTATATATTGCCGCAGGTTCGATAGCTTGTCAGGGTCTGTGGCGGCTAATTTCGCCAACTCCTGCACCTGTTGGTCTTC
>JASJGU010000323.1:0-3261 GCA_033791385.1 Desulfuromusa sp. | reverse complement strand
CTGATGGAACCCTGCTGGCTGGCAGTCGCTTATTTTTAGAGGAACAGGGCGTCGACCTGCCGCAGACAACCAACCCGTCATCAAACAGCGAAGTTCATTTGGCTCAGGGGGATATTTACCGCGGATGGGCCGAGCTTAGCGATACTCCACGTGTGGATGCAGAACAAATGGTTTCCTCGCTGAAACAATTAAACTATCAAACCCTGCTATTGACTGGAGATCGTGACAATGTTGCAGCAATGCTGACAGCACAGCTCGGCATCGACATATATCACGCCCAGCTCACTCCGGCTGATAAAGCCCGGCTGATTGAAGAGTTTTCAGCCACGGACGTGATGATGGTTGGAGACGGTATCAACGACGCTCCAGCCCTGACCACTGCCCAGGTCGGCTGCACTTTGGCCGGAAGCACCGATATCGCCGTCGAAAATGCCGATTTAATTCTGACCCGCCCTAAATTGATGAACCTACTTGTGGCCTTAAATCTTGCCCGTGTCAGCATGCGCATTATTCAACAGAACCTTTTCTGGGCTTTCAGCTATAATTTAATTGCCCTGCCTCTTGCAGCCAGTGGGCATCTGGCGCCAGTTTACGGAGCAGCGGCAATGGCCGTTAGTTCGATCTGCGTGGTGACCAACTCACTACGCTTAAAAAGGATAAAATTGGACCATGCTTAAATCAATTTTGCTGTTGATTTTTCTCACCTTTTGCATCGGCACCGGAGTCTGGCTGTTTTTCATGTCAGCAGTCAAACGGGGCGACTTCGATGACATTGAGGGGGCTAAATATCGGATGCTGGATGATGACGATGATGAGCCACCTCGCAACAAAAAACCTGAAAACACTCCGTGATATCCCCGCAGAAATGTGCTAAATATCGCTAAATTCTTGGCGGAGACTCAATGGATCCACTCATCAGCATGGCATTTATGACCGGTTTATTCGGTTCTGCACATTGCATCGGCATGTGCGGCGGGCTGGTCAGTGCATTGTCACTAACCAGTGACGGTCGCAACAGCGGCCCACTGTTCCATATCCTTTACAATCTCGGCAGAACAATCACTTACAGCTTTATTGGATTCGCAGTCGGCTGGCTCGGCTCAGCGATGGTAGTAAAAAACTCGCTGCAAGACGTTACCAGAGTGCTACTAATCGGCAGTGATCTGTTTATCATTCTGATTGGACTGGGCACGGCGGGACTGTTCGCAAAACTGAATCTAGCCAGTCTGGAGTTTTCAGGCCCGATCAGAGCTATGACCAAGGCGGTACGGGGGCTGCGAAGACTGCCACCAGCATTGTCGGCATTACCACTCGGGTTATTGTTCGGTTTTCTGCCCTGCGGGTTACTTTATGCCATGGCCCTGACCGCGGTACAGAGCGCCGATAGCGTAACCGGAGCACTGACGATGGCCGCCTTCGGGCTGGGAACAATTCCGGCGTTATTTCTAGTCGGTAGCGCTGCTCAGTGGTTCAGCACCAAACGGAGTTGGATGCTGAAAGCAGCAGGAGTAATGGTGGTTTTGATGGGTTGTTACAATCTACTGAGCCATATCCGCATGCTCAGTTGATGTTTTACTCTCTGGCGGTGATTCGGCTTGATAAAGAGGAACAAATTCCGCTTTCTCCGTATGCCACTGATAGCCCCCGGCATCCCAAATAGATTCGATTCGATCCCAATCAAGATGAAGTTGTCCCGTTTCATCCAACAGATTTGAAACTTCCAGAATTTCCAGATCTTCAATAATCAAATTGCCATTGGTATCCGCCCAATGCAACGGTTGCACTTCCATCTTGCCATCAGTTTGCAAGGGAATAGCAGTCCGCTGACCATCCGGATTGGCTATCAATTCTCCGCTTAATTCGACTGAGCTGGCAAGCTCGACATCTTTCGGAACCTCCAGTAGATACGCGACTGCCGTTCGTAACTGCGGTTTGCGGAAAATCCAACGAGCTTTGCCAATTTCATTATCGAGACTTGAGGCTGGGGGTTCAGAAGCAACCAGCTTCCAACCAACCGGAAACTCCTCGCGCAGAATCATTCCCTTTAGTGGTTTGTCCGAAGAGATTTGAACCCGAATCAACACCCGGCTGCCCGGTGCGGCGTAGGGAGCTAAAAATCGTTTTGCCTGAATTTGCGGAGGCTGGTTCGAGTTAGTACTAAGCAAAGAGATGATAACCAACAACAACAGAATCGTTAGAACGATGACCAATGGCCAAGGCCGTTTTCGAGGAATAGCCTCCTCTTCGACAACGACCTCTTCCGGCGGATCCTCCTGTTTAAGTATTTCGTCAAGCTCAACTTCCAGAGCCTCGGCGAGCTTAAGTGCATTATCACGACGAATAGTCGGGTAGCGATTATTTTCCCAGCGCGAAACCGTATCAGTGGTAACACCAACAACTTTAGCAACATAAAGTTGAGTTAGTCGCTTGTCTTCTCTGATTCTCCGGATCGATTCACCATTGATCGATACAGAAGCAGTATGCCGTGAGTCCAATTCCATCAGCTCGCCTGTGGTTAAAATTGAAGATTTCTGGAGTCTAACAGAGACATTGTCATCATGCAAACAGTGGGGTTAATAACTGTAAGAGCGTCAAAAAAACCCTATATTTAGCTATAAACATCTGAATATACACAATAGCGACCCGACATCTTGCGACATTCCGACCGATGTCTAATGATTATGCAAAAAAGATATGGAATGATTCACAAAAGAGGAGGGCGTAAACCAACACCTACAATGGAGGAAAAGATGAAAAAAATGTTGATCCTGTTTGTTGCTGTAACCCTGATTTCACTCTCAGCCATGACCGCTATAGCTGAAAACAAAGGTCCGGCCGAAGTAAAAATGACGGCTAGTATGGGAGATGTTAACTTCAACCACGCTAAACACCAGGAACTGGTTCCTGATTGTGCGACCTGCCATCACACTGGCTTAGATTCAGGATCCTGCAAAAGCTGCCACGATGCTAAGCCTGAAGCCCCAAAAGCGAAAAAAGTTTTCCATAAACTTTGTAAAGATTGCCATAAAAAGGAAACAGGCCCGACCAAGTGTAAGGCTTGTCACGTCAAATAAATTACTGACATTGCATAGAAAAACCGGGTCGCGCCGGGCCCGGTTTTTCTATGTTCAAATTATTTATTACTTTTTATAAGTTTTTTCTTATTTTTAGTTGACATTAATAATATATTACTTATAATAACAATCAAAGAGACAAACAATCTCTCTCTAAACCAACTTTTTGCCCCGTGTTCTCCCTCCT
>JASJGU010000322.1:0-8558 GCA_033791385.1 Desulfuromusa sp. | reverse complement strand
ACTCCGTTACGTTCCCCTTGGAGTTGCAAAACCCAGCGGCGCATCGCCGTCAAACCCACTCCCATCGCACGGCAGGCTTCAGACATTGAATAGCTTTGATCGACAACCAAACTGGCTGCTTCGTGCTTGAACTCTTTTGTAAATGATCGCCTGTTTCTTTGATTCATTGAACACCTCTCTTTGGGTGGTGACTATACCACCTAAATTGGTGTCCGGTTTTATTGAACCACTACATCCTTCCATTTACTAGGTAGGCCAATCAATTCCTTGTAAGATGCTGGATATCGCAATAACCAGTCCTTGGGTCTGCAGGCTTCCACCTTATTCCTAATATCCAACTGATCAGATAACAAGAGCCACATCCTTCATACCAAGGAGAAGGAACTCTCACACTCACCTTGGCGGCTGGGCATACAACTTGGTCAGGATTAGTAGCATAAATCTAGGCACCATAGCGACAACCTGGGCGATGCTCCCCATAAACGCAGATCGTTTGAAAAATGTGACTCAAAACCTAAAACAAAACGACTGGAATAAAGAAAAACAGATTGTCAAAAATCAAAAATCTGTCTTTTGTGAGACAACTGGCAGCTCCCAAGTAGCTTTTCTACGACCTGTTAGGTGAACCCCTTCCTCTATGTCTTTCGCTACTGATCCGATGGTCTCCTCCTTTAATCTCATAGGATATTAGATTGGTGCCAACATTTTCCAACCTGCCTCACTGCTACGACAATGCCTCAATAGCAGGCTTCTAGGGGCCTGATGGGAGTGGAAAATGAACGAAGTAGGAAAAGGAAAAGAAGTCGGAAGCATATCGGTTAGGTGGAAATAATTAAATCATGACTTGAAAGGTCATATTTGTATGCTATTGTTTTATTAAATTGAGATTGATTTCCGACAAAGCCAACCCTTCTGTGAAGGTGGGAACGGAAAGCTACGGATCTTTCAAGTCAAAGATAGCCGAGCTACCGAAGAATTTACTTCTTACGGTCAGCTCGGTTTTTTTGTTCTTCTTTTGTTCCGCAACCAAGATAAAGGAGTCAGATTATGAAAGGGTTGTTTTTGGATAAATTATTAGCGATTTTATTCTACTTGTTAGTCGGCGCATCTTTGGCTTATGCCGGCCCGGTTCCTTTAAGTGACAGGGTTCTGGATACTGTTACCGCGGGTACTGCTGAAGCAGGTGGCAGTGGTGGTGCCATCATCGGTAACAGTTCAGAAGCGACCATCACTCAGACTGGTGGAGTGAGCCTAGAAGGTGAGGTTCAGGCTGGAGCAAAAGCACTCAACCTGGTCAATAGTGCCGAGTCAACAGTTGCCAACGGTGTCAACGTCTGGCAGGGTACTGGGGCAACGTCTGAGGGTCTGGATAATCCGGGCTTCGTGGTCAACCAAAGCAACGACATAGCCCAGGAGCAGCGTCGTTCCGCATCAATGCCGAACTATTCAAGACCGGAAGCTGACACGATGGCCCAGAGCAGTACTTCCGGTTCCGAGACTCACGACACTGTGCTGGATGTACAGACTACGCAGATGGATCTTGTCAGAGATTATCGGAACGCTATCAATACCAGTACCGCCAAAGTCGACACGACCATAGCCGCCGGTATAACCGAAGTTCCTACCGATATTCCTGAAGCTTCGTTCGATACCAATGTCGGTAAAGGACTTGCTATTGCCGGATCGCTGGATGCAAACATTGATGGTGGCGAAGTTCATGTCGGCCTGGCGGTTGGTGGGGCGGTGTCGGCATTTGCTGACGATAACACTAATAGTGCAAGTGGTTTTGGTGGAATCGATGTTGGTGATGCTGATAGTGATTTTACCCTCTACGGTCGCTTGATTCTTCCTGAACTGACACTTCACATCGATGGTGCAGGTTGCGGCGTCGCCATGGGGTCATGTAACGCAGGTGGAACCTCTTCTGAAGAGACCGATGATCTGCGCGATAACAGCCTCATTGAAACCGAGTTAAGTACTGCTATCGGTGGCAGTGACTATATGACTGAGCAAACCGAAGTTTATCGCTCTCCTTTTGAGCTGAATGATGCACAAGCCGAATACATTGTCGTTGATGACTCCTCGCTTAACGTCAGCACAACCTTTACCCTGGCGCTTTCAGGTTCTGCTCAAAATGCCGCTCAGGGAATGAACATCGTCAACTCAACCGGAAGTGCTGTGGCCAACGGGGTCAATGTGGCCCAGACGCAGCAGGTCAGTGGCGGGAATGTCCTGCATTTGACCCAGTCCAACGTGATCAGCCACAGCCGTTAGTCGGCTGTGCTTCTTGTCTGGCCGATACTGATTTTTTCACATCAAAGAGTCAGTATCGGTCATGCAGTACCGGTTCCTTCAGAATGATGAAGCGGCAAAGGATTGCTGCTTGTTAGCAGGGTTGATATGGGATCTCAAAGAAAAGGACATAACTTATGCAGTCTGGTTTTGCAGGCGGGGTTTCTGTTGCTCAGTGCTTCATTGCTGCAGGCGGCGCCGCTGGTCCTGAATGATGCTGACCTTGACCGGATAACCGCCGGGAACACAGAGTCCCAGGATCGTGATGGTGTCATTGTCGGCAACAGTTCGTGGACGATAGTGCAACAGACGGCTGGTGTGGTCCTCGGTGAGCAAGCACAGGAACAGGCTAGGGGGCTTAATCTGGTCAACAGTTCCACTTCTGCAGTGGTTAACGGCGTAAATGTTTGGGATGGCCAGGGGGTGGCAGGGACCGATCTGAAGATGGCGCAGGTCAACCATGTTGAGCAGACTCAGCCACACTCCGCAGTCTTCTCCGACTACTCTCGCAGTCATGCAGAACATCGTTTACAGGTCGATACGTTCCGCAGCGAAAACTATCAGGAACAACTTCAATCCCACCACGAGATTAAGGACATTTATACCCGTAAGCATACTTCCACTGGTGATAGTACCAGCAGTGTGGATACCAGCCTGGACCTGAGCATCGGTGCTCCAGGGAGTGATGTGCCGTTCTTTGAACTTGAAACCAATGTCGGGCATGGGGTCGCTGTTGCCGGTCATCTGGATGCACACTTTGACGGCGGTTCAGCCGAATTTGTTTCAACCGCAAAGGGTTCTGTTGAGACCGGTACCGAAATAAATGTCGGTGATTATTTCAGGTCCGAGGTTTCATTGTCTGCAACGGCCGAATTTTCCCTGTCCGCCGAAATTGATCTGCCGTCCCTCGATGTTCAGGTTAACGGTGCCGGGTGCGGTGTTGTTTTAGGCTCCTGCCAGGCGTCTGGATGGCTCTCAGAGCGCACAGAAGAGATTTTTGACAATTCCACGATCGACTCCCTGACGGTAAATTCAGCCACGAATAACCAGTTCACCGAAACAAGCACCGAAGAACACCGATCACCTTTCAGTCTGGGGGAAGCTCAGGCTGAATATATTATCGTAGACAACTCAAGCATGGTTCTGGAGAGTGACGAGACCCTGGAACTATCCGGTTCCGCACAAAAAAATTCCAAAGGGATGAATGTGGTGAATGCGGTTGGCAGTACTGTGTCAAATGTTGTCAATGTTGCCCGCAGTCGCCAGCTCAATTACCGGGGTGAGTTGATGCTCACTCAGTTCAATTTTGTGGTTCACGGTCGTTAGAGAAAAATGGTTTGAGCTTCTGGAGCTAAATTTAATGTCGAGACAACTCTTCATCTCCCTTATCGTCGTCGCTTTATTGAGCGGGCAGGTCTGGGCTGCGAAGGTTTTGAGTGATCCCGAGCTGGCGACGATCAGCGGTGCGGGGGTCGAGTTCAGTCTCGATGGACAGGGCTTGCTGCAACAGCCGCAGCAGCCGAACCAGCAGGGGCAGTTTCCGCCGGCCGCCAATCCGCAGAACGGCGATGGGATGGATCTGTTTCCATCAACCATGGTCGTGCTGCAAAGCAGTGGCGAAATCGATCACCGCAGAACGCTGGTGCTGGGTGACAACGCCCAGCAGGCATTGTCGGCGCTGAGCCTGGATAATGGTTATGCCAGCGATGCGGTGGCGACGACCAACGTGTTCGGTGGCGAGCTGGACGTCCCGCAGGGGACTGTTCCGAGGTTGACTATCAGTCAAGGGAGCGAGGTGCACCAGCTCTACCGGCAGCAGGGGCAGATCTATTCGTCCGAGGCCGGCTTCCGCTATGAGAAAACACTCCAGCAGCGCCAAAGCCACGAACTGAGAGAATCCTCTGTTGTCTCCCGCGTCGTGCAAATGGATCGACTGGACACTTATCTGAACACAAAAAGCCGGTGGGATGTGCAAGTTGGAAAAATTGAACGACCTGGGGTAGAACGGAGTATGAATTCTTCTTTGATCAATCGCAGTTCGACTCCATTTATTGAAAGTTTTTTTATCCCATCTGGAGTACCGCTAAGCTGGTTGAATAAGTTTTTTGGGTATTCGGATTATGCCGGTCTGACTCTGCCCGCGCCAATTGCATCAAGCCCTCAGCTTGAAGTTCAAGGCGAAGATTTGCTGGTGAAAACCAACCTTGAATTACCCTCCATCGATTTTGGTATGGTGGATCTTCAAGGCCTGCTTGATTCCTGTTGGTCTCCAGGGGACAATAACTGCAGTAAAAATCCAGTTTCTCTTGGAACTATCGGTAGCACCAATCTGCTGACAGTGCTGGAGACGATTGATCAGGAAGTCGCCCCTGATGATTTTATCTCTTTCTCCGATGATGGGATTGTCCTGCACGGGTTGGGCGATCTCTTGGCGGATGAACTCAACCTGAACACAGGATTTGTGATTGCCGGCAGCGGACATATAAAAACCGAAGAAACCGCCAAGGTCAAAATTGGCGCTGAGGCGAACTTTGGACTCGAAACGGAGCTGACTTTTAAAGTCGATATGAGCAAAATCGATAGTTTGGGACTCATTAAATTAATTAAAGGTGCAAACAAGTGGGATTTTTCCAGTGAGGATCAGTTGATCGACGTGACAATTAAGGTCCCCTTCATCGACCTGGAAACGCCACCCTTCGAGCTGGAGTTTGACGGGCTTGTCGTAGCCCAGTTGGGTAACGGGAAGGTGTCGGCAGACGGGTTAGGATCAAGAACGATCAGCCACAACTTCCAGGACAACAGCAGGGTTGAAGAATCTTTGACCCGGGATGTCGGCACCAGCTCATTTGACGATACCGTCGAACACTCGGTGTTTGTCGGTGGTCAGATGGCAGAGGGGAACGCCGACCTGGTGGCCATGAGTGAGGGGATGATGATTGTTGAGCGTGGTGGGAACGTTGATATCTCGGGACTGGCGCAGCGTGACATGAGGGTTCTGCATGGGGTCAACGCTGTTACCTCGATCGCGGCAAACAGTCTGAATGTCGGATCAATGCCGGTGTTTAACGGAGGAATAACGCAGATGTCTTCGCGGCAGCATAACCAGTTTGTGCAGCAAAGATAGTTCTGCATGGAGTCGAATATGAAACTGTTCAGTTGCCTGTTGTTCGGTCTGCTGTTGTTGGTTCCGGGGACAAGTTTTGCCTTCGAGATGCTGACGGATGAACAGTTGGATAATGTCACAGCCGGGAGTTACGATCCTTCGGCACAGGGCCAGGAGGTTTTGACCCGAATTCCATTCAGATACAGCTCAGGGAAAGGGCAGGTCGATGGTGAGGTGATCGTCATGCCTCGGACTTCCTTTGATCAGACCGCCAGCCTGCAGTTGATGGACAATGCCCAATCGAATTTAAGTTCTCTGATTAATATCAATGCGGTCAATTCTCCAATTCAGGTTCTCTTGAATCTGAATATCAATCTAAACTCCACGGTTGGTAGCTTGAACCAGTGGAATCAGCAGCTCGACAGGCAGTAGGCGTGATGATTTGCTCGTGTCGTTGTCTCGCCCGGGTCAGTCTTTTGTCGGTTCTGTTGCTTTCCTGTGTGAGCATCGCCCCTGTCGAAGCTGCCAGCCGGGTTGGGATCCGTTTGGGTAATGTTTATCTGAGCCAGAACGTGCAAAGTGTACTAGAATTGCGCTGGAATAAATTGACGCGACAGGGGTGGGACATAAGTTGTGGCGCGGCCGCGCTGTCGACGCTACTGACCTATCACAATGGCCGGCAATTCTCGGAAATCTCCATTACCCTGAGCATCCTGAAAAACAGTGATCCGGTCCTGGTCAGAAAACGGGGAGGTTTTTCGCTGTTTGATCTCAAGCGTTTTGTCCAGGCAGTCGGTCTGGAGGGGCTCGGTTTTGGTGATATGACGCTTGACGAGCTCGATCATTTTGTTGCCCCGGCGATTTTACCGATCCGAATAAAAGGCTTCGATCACTTTGTTGTCTTCAGGGGGCGTTTGGGAGATCATGTCCTGATTGGAGACCCGGCGTTCGGAAATACCTCAATCCCGGCAGCTCGTTTTATGCAGATGTGGCAAAGCCGTATCGCTTTTTATGTTGTGACTCACGAAGAAAAGCAGATGATGACGGAGCAGGGGAAAGGTCTGGGTCGCAGTCCTATGTCCCCCGAGGCAATGGAGGTGGCGATACCGAGCCTCAATTACGCTTCGCGTGTTTTGCGCCGCATGCCACTCATTCCCGTGACTAGGCGGAGTGTTGTAGTGCGCTGATATGATGTTTAGATTTCGCTTATTTTTTTTTCTGGTGTTGGTCTTCAATTCGCCTGTCTGGGCGCAACAAGGACAGGTTCGTCCTGATGGTGCCCAACAGCTTGAAGAAGAGATTGGGCAGCTTAAGATTATGCATCAGCTGCGGGACAAACAATTAGTACAGGAAATTGAGCATTTACACCTGGCCAATGAGGCGCTTGAAGCAGTGGTCAACCAGTTGCTGCAAAGAATCGAGGCGCTTGAGTCGGCAACAGCCAAACATTCGAAAATTGTTGCTGCCGAAGAAGAGTCAACTGAGGTCAGCTTGAGTGCAGAAGAGCAGAACAAGTTACAGAATGAGGCCGAAGAGAACTATCAGCTTGTTCAAAAGGCTTTCGAGCAGCGGTTGGTCAAAGAAGGAGGAATGTTACTTGCCCCTTATGAGTTTATCTATGAGCCTAGTTTTTCTTATGGTCATTCATCCTATGACAATATCGTCGTCGATGGTTTTACCATCTTCCCGATTCTGGTTGTCGGGGACATCGTTTCTGAACGAGTGAGACGAGATATCGTCACCAATCAGCATGCTTTTCGCCTGGGCTTGCCCTGGGATACGCAGATAGATCTGGCTGTCCCGCTCGGCTATGAGCGAGAACGCTCCTCTCGCGAGGATGGCACCAATACCTCTAAAAACACTTCGGGCCTAGGTGATATCTCCCTGTCACTCAGCTATCAATTGATCAAGTCAAATGACTTTTGGCCTGACACCGTGGTCGGGTTGAGTTGGAAACCAACCACGGGAGATGATCCTTATCGTATTACCACGGCTGACAATCTGGCTCTAGGAAGCGGCTTTGAAACCTGGGGGGCGTCTATCACCTCTATGACAATGACCGACCCCGCCGTTCTGTTTGGCGGATTTTCCACAAGCTATTCCCGCGGGGATGAAAAGACTATCGGCTACGTTCAACCCGGCGAGAGTTATGGGCTGAGCCTGGGGATAGCATTGGCGCTTAATTTTGATACATCGATAAGCTTCAACTATCAGTACCGCTACAATCGGGAAATCGAAATAGAGCATAAGAAGATAGATGGCTCAGATCTAACTACTTCAATTTTTTCCATCGGGATGTCCAAAGCTCTGAGTGATTTCTACGCTGTTGATATTGACCTTGGAATGGGCCTGACGCAGGATTCCACTGATTTTCAATTTACGGTTTCGTTTCCCTTTAGATTTTCTCTAAGAGATAACAAATAAGGAACAAAGTCCAGTTTAAGGGACTATCAAAAATGTTTAACGGGGTATGCAGTTAACTCCACTACGCACATCATCTTGCCTGAGAGATTTCTAAATTCGTCGAAGCTTAGATTGCACCATTTTCAGACATAATTAGCTCCATCTCGCGCAAGCAAACTGGAGCTTTCTCATGGGTACTGTCAACTTATCTTAAATGACAGCGATTTCCCTGATAAATCTGGTTTATCTAAACATAGAATCAATACGTTAGAGGTATATTTTTGATCAAAATTCCCATTAATTTATTTAAGTTGACAGTCCCCTCAAGAGCCTAGTTCACAAATGTTAGTAAATTTATCAGTATTTTGCTTTTCACTAATAGTCGTTATTTCCGCAGTAGTTAAATACACCTGACATCATTGATCTACACTAAGATCGCCATTTGGCAGCTCTATCTGTTGCATCTTTAAACTTTTCCAGATATGGCCTCTTGTCGGTTTCAGGCATGTAACTCCGAATTGAACTATTCGTTAGGCTTAGCTCAATAGTATTGGCCGCCGCTAGTTGGGCTGTTCCAAATGCTGTTAATTCTGCTGAAGATTGCACGATAACCTGCCGATGCATCACGTCAGCCAGAAACTGACAAAAATACGGATTTGCCGATAGACCACCATCTATCGAAATTTTATTCTTAATGGTTGTAAATTCATTCATCGCAGCGATCACTTCAGTTGCTCGAAATGCGATGCCTTCTAATATG
>JASJGU010000321.1:0-4554 GCA_033791385.1 Desulfuromusa sp. | reverse complement strand
GAAAAGTACGAACGATTGAGAAAAATCAAGGGGACATTAGATCCCCATGGCCTCTTTTCTGCCGATCCGTTTTCTTTGAAGCAATTGTAACTCATCGACCACAGGACAATCCACAATTGGCTATACATTTTTGGAGTACCTTAAGAAACATCTCTCTATTCAAAGAGTCTGTCGGTTGTGGATTTAATACTGGGAATTCAAGCTCTTGCCTTAATAGTAAAAAATGAGATTCTATATGGTAGGGTCTATTTCGAGTTTCGATCAATTCTGACATTTTGAAATTCGTTACTTCTTTCTGTTGCTTATCCGAAAGTAATATCAATCATCCGAGTACGTGGAAATGGTGCAACTGTACACTTCGATATGAATCAGGATGTACAGGAAGAATGTTAAATCTTGATATTAATAGAGAAGTAAGGTTTTAAAATCGGCAATATGCATGTTTTTATAACCGACCTCAACCGTTTATTAAGTCCTATATTTTAACTACTTACGATCTCATTTGAGCATATATACCTATCGCCAAATAGGTATATACAACAATTGAAGTACTACAATGTGGTCTTATTTTGTAAGTGTTCATTCAGATTAGACTTTCGTCTAATCTATAGGTAAAGATTGTTTACGCTTATAAATCAGTTAGGGGGAACATGCTATGAAAACTGAAAACGTTTCTAAATCTGGACCAGACTTCCTGAAGTACAATTTAAGTGATAAACGCCGCATCGCTCCAGCCGTTGTAGGCGATCCGAACCTCGGCCCTTTCAAGATGCTGCCTGGCACGTGGGCTAATATTCGTATTTCTGATCGTCGAAATGACCCTGACGGACTTAATCCATTTTTCGGCAAAGGAGGCAGTCCACTCAATGGCCGTGGTTGGAATATCATAGCCCTACCCTTTATACGAGATGAAGAGGGTCCACCTTACCGGGTTTTGATGAACCAGTACAACGAGGTTTTACATTTCGACACCGTAGACGACAAGGTACCAAACCGTGGAATAAACTTTGGTACCGGTGAAAACACCGACCAATCTGTTGCCGCTCTCGACTACACTCAGCAAATTCGTCAAATTAAGGCAGATGACGACGCTGGAAGCGGCAAAGCTCTGGATGATGAGCTTCCTATACATCATGAGCCAGGTTTCTTCCTGCACATGAAGGGACAGACCGTTCAAGACTTCACCATCGCGCGCCTGGCGACCATTCCGCATGGCAATGCGGCGAATGCCATTGGTAAATTCACTGAATTCAACGGACCACCAAGGATCCCAGACCTCAGCGCGTTACCCGAGGGCGCCTCGACCTTTGACATTATGGATGCCGTGAAAGGCGATTTCACCGTCGAGGCCGAACGAGACTATCTCGCACCATATCGGCACTACATTGACAACCCATTCATGGGCCAGGAACTCTCACCTTTCCCTGGCTTCCATCCATTGAACGCTAACAGCCTTATCCAACTCGGAATAAATTCCGAGAAAACTAAGATTCAAAAAACAACTGAGTTGGTCCTTGACACCGATGTGATGGAGGGGGGAATCCGCAATATTCCGTTTATCGATCAACAAGCTGACGCAGCGCTGATGCGTTCCACCTTCTGGATAATGGAACTTGATGAAGTAGGACCGTTTGGTGAACCACGTCTGTTATTGGCTTATTCGCAGTTTATCCTTCTTGATTTCTTCCAGCGACGTGACGGTCGCAATGGCCTGATACGATGGCCACACATTTCTATCAACTTGATGGAGAAAATTGCACCACCATCGACCAGTGTGATTACTTAGCGATAATCCTCTCCCCTCAGTTCATGCTGAGGTGAGATTCATAGGTTCAATTTTTGCTGCAATATCAAGACAAACAAATATAAGCAAATCGAACTCATGTAATGCATCTAAGGGAGCGGGATGGATTTCCATTCCGCCTTAATTTATTTTTTGTTTATACTTTTATTCATGGGGCTGAAAACAGTTGTTACGACCCGGAAAGTACAGCTATCTCGTTTGCTGAGCTTAGAAAACAAAACGGAGACCTCTATCAGCGCCATGTCATCAAAAATTATGGGCACATAGACTGCATATTTGGCACTCATGCCGCCGACGATGTTTATCCGCTTATAATTCATCATCTTAACCGTAATGAATAAGCAAAGAAAGTAAGCAATGGGGTATGTATGTATGAGCACAACAGTACACCCGCCATCAATCATTCTGATCCGCAACCATCAGTACCCAAGAAACCCAACTCCACAACGGTGAAGTTAGGAAGCCTGTTGATTGGATTTTGTTTCTATTTCTTTATTGGTGGTGTACTGATTTGGAATAACCAAACAGCACAGAATTTTGCTATACATAACAGTTGGTTGCTGATTGGTCTTCTCATCGTTATGGTTTGTGGTCTGATTATTATCTGGATCAAGCAGGACCTCATTGCCGCTTCAGCAAAAAAACAGATCGGAATAATCCTTTTCTTTGTGATTCCAGTTCTACTGACTTTAGTCGGCACTGTTTTTCTCTTACCTGCACGTTTCCAAATCATCATTTTACGAGTTGTTTTTTTATTGATTGCAAGCCTTTTACCTGCGGTCATGTATTACCTCTTTATTGCCAGCCGTAAATACAGCCTGTTACATGAATATTTCACCAATCTTGCGAGACTTGGCCTATTTGAGCGCCAAGTTTTTAACGGCACCGATAACATTTCTAGGCCAGAACCGGAGTTTGAACGTCGCATGCGGGTGATTTCTTACACCCAGAAATTTGAAGCCGCCTACGGTCCGATACCTGACTCCTTCATCATTGCTCTACTCAACACTACTGATCCTGACAACACAGACAATCTGGAATCCTCAGATCAAGAGCTACAAAGGTATGCTACAGGTGTAGGTGGGTACTTCTCCCCCGAAACAACAATCCCCGTGGTCCTTGCGTCACTTCTTATTGGACTTGGCTGGGTGCTCACCTTACCTCCCTGGGAAATAATCGAAGGATTAACAGCAGGCGATGAGACCGGAAAACTTCGCCATGTTCTCCTTCCTCAGCAAATCCCAGTTCATTTTGCATTTCTGGGTGCATATTTTTTTTCTGTGCAAATGCTCTTTCGCAGATTTGTGCGTAAGGATCTGAGGGCCAATGCCTATATCGCTATCACACAACGTATTTTACTCGCAGTAATTGGAACCTGGGTCGTCATTGAAGTCGCAAATATTCTCAATTTCAGTGGAGGAATTGGGGCACATAGAAAAGCAGGACTTCTTGTTATCGGTTTTGTTGTTGGTGCATTTCCGCCTGTAGCTTGGCAGGTCATACAATCCGCATTCCGTACAGTCACTGGTGCCAGATTTTTTGTGCCCAGCCTGCGTACATCAATGCCGGTAAGCGACCTTGATGGACTGACCGTTTGGCATCAGGCACGCCTGGAAGAAGAAGATATTGAAAACGTGCCAAACATGGCCAGTGCAGATATCGTTGACCTCATGCTCAATACACGGATTCCACCCGAACGAATCATAGACTGGGTAGACCAAGCAATTCTTCATACTCAGCTGGGCAGTAGCTCCAATGACAACAGCAGCAAAGAAAGTAGTGACAATATATCGGAATCAGACCGTACACTCTTGCGAGATCATGCTATTCGTAATGCCAGCTCGCTGATTGCTGCATATCAAAAGAGCGAAGAACGTAATGATCTGGAACAATTTGAAACAATTATTCCATCAACTGGACGTAGCCGCATGCGCAGTCTTGTTGATACCTTGACCAATAATCCGAACCTGGCTCTGGTGCAACGCTGGCGAAGGTAAAATATTTTAAATCCTTCGCATTTTTTTCATCCGACATTTCCACAACCTGCTCACAACTGTTTATCTGAGCAGCTCTAATAGAACGAGGTTGATTCCATGGAAAAAGTGATACGCGCTATTTCATCGATATTTTTCTTAATCCTCTTTTTTCCTCCAGCCGGAATTGCCTGGGATGAATTAGTCTGCACAGTACGTCATTCCTCAAATGAGCAATGCACACCATATCTCACCATCGAGAATGGCACCATCACGCTTACCGGGGATGGCTCTTTTACCCTGCAAGGCAGTTACAACAGCTGTTACCACATCGAAAACATCACAATAACTGGAAAACAGCACCAGTCGACCACAGTTAATGGCCTCACCTTCGAACTGCTTGCGACTGAATTCAATCAATCCTCAAATTCCACTCAATACTTTCCTCGTACAATTGGAACAATACTTCTGAACACAAAATCAATGGAGGGTTTTTATTTTGATGTCTGGGCGTCCATCCGAAGCCTTGGTGCCCATTGGCAGAGTCCAATCACGCGAAACATCGTCTGCAAAACCAAATAAGCAAAACCCATAGGAGTACAATCATGCGACCCTATAAAGAAGTCTACAATGGATGTGAATTACTCATCTCAGAAACAGAAACATTATTTATTAATACCAAAGAGATCGAGTATGAACACAGCCCCTCGGACAATACCTGGTCCTCAAGGTATCTGCCCTATTCTCAGTATAGCAGTCTGTTGGAGATGGCGAAAG
>JASJGU010000320.1:0-4007 GCA_033791385.1 Desulfuromusa sp. | reverse complement strand
GGCGGCCAAGGTATTTGTGCAATTTTTGAAAGGTTTTCGTCCTGAAAAAGAATTTTTAAATTGAATGGAATCGCCCTGTTTTACTGTTGGCAAGCCAGAGAAGGGTTTATTCTTGAGTGTAGTCAGTAGTCGCGACTTGTTCTGACAGTTGCTAATCTTTTGACGGTAGTTGTCAGATCAAGTTTAACCTACAAGCATTTCCTGACAGGGCATCACCCTGTTGGACGACGAATAGTCCCCGGTAGTAGAACTTGCCAAACTCTATTTTAAGCGCTGGGATGTTGAACTGTTCTTCCGTGATATCAAGACAATCATGGGAATGGATGCCTTGCGATGTCGAACTCCATAGATGGTCCGAAAAAAAATCTTAATGCACCTCAATGCTTACAACTGCGCTCGACTGTTGATGTATAAAGTCGCAGAGGAAGCGGATATAATTCCCTGTCAAAGTTGGACCTTTGTAATGTTTCAAATAAAATCTAGTTCTTCGATGCACCAATCAGATTCCTAGGAGAACCTCGGCATTCCCGTGTGCGATCTTCTCTCTGTCAGCAGGGCTCACAGGGAGCTGCTCCAGGAAGGTTATTGCCTGAGTCATTGACCTAAGGGGGTAGTCAACCGAAAACATAATCCTGTCAACACCAACCTCCAGCAGTAGATTAAGGAACGATGGAATAAAATTGAAGCCACTGAAAGTGTAATGGATATTCTCCCTGAGATAGTCGCCGGTCGATCGGTGCAGTTTTGTTATTTCCTTTGGCAACCTGCTGTCAATTCTTGGAAGCATAAAGGGAAGGGATTCACCCAGGTGCCCGATTATAATCTGCAAGTTCGGATATCGATCAAAGGCTCCGCTGAGGATGAGGCGGAGGACATGAGTTGCAGTTTCAATGTGCCATCCCCAGGCAGCCGTTGCAAGCAGCCTGGTGACCTCCGCTGAGAAATTACCGGTGTAGGAAGCTTCAACTACCTGCTGGGGAGGACGTGCCGGGTGTATGTGTAGCGGCACTTTCAGTGCTTCGGCACGCTCTAGGATCGGCCAGAAAAACTCGTCGTCCATATATCGTCCCCTTGTGTGGCCATTGATCAAGCCACCCTTAAAACCGTGCTCAAGGACCATGCGCTCCAATTCATCAGCAGCAGTGTCCGGGGCCGAGGTCGCAAGGTTTGCGAAACCGGCAAAACGATTCGGATGACGCCGTACTGCATCCGCAAGCATGTCATTTATCTCCCGAGCCATCTCTATTGACCCGGTTCCCTCGATTTGATCCACTCCTGGAGCAATCAGTGACAGGACCTGCACATCAATGCCGGCCTCGTCCATCTCTGCAATCCTACTGTCTCCGAGATTGTACAGTTGGTCAAGTTGATCGCTTGTACGCCCACGGTGCATTCGCCCGGGGCCTTCGATAAAAGCTGGGGTAGCGTAGTGCTCTTCAAGGGTGATTGTTCGAATTGATTTTGTCTCTTTTAATCCGTTTCTCATGGTAGTGCCCTCATATAAAAAATATTTATCTCAACTTTCGTAGCTTGAATAATTCTACAATATACTGAACTTATTAAATAAAAGAATCATCAACTGTAGTTAAGCAGGTTATTGACAAAAACAACCTGATACTTACAAGGAGATGATTCTTTGAATCCAATTTATAACAGAAACTATTTCATGTCATAATCAAATTAGTTCGTTCTTTGATAATCAACACATTTCACATGTTACTGAGGCAAAGCAATATAGTCAACAGTACCGCATTGCTCCCGATGTGGTGATGCGGATGATCTTCAGTCCGATTCCTGCGGTAGTGAAATTGGCGGGGATACCGTTTGTCTCTATCTCAATTTGGTTAATGTCAACTGGCGCAAGATTTTGTATTTGCTTTGTTGTGCGGCCAATGACTTTCGCCGTCAAAAGATTGAAATCCGCATACAGGCTGGTGCTACTATGACGCTTGTAAGAGTGGGGCGTTCAATCTGGTCAGGCCAAGCTTCAATATTGGTTGCGTCCGATCAAGAGACTGACCCTCGGTTTTCTCGTCCACTCACTGCACCAGTGCATTGTCAGGTGGATCCATTTAAGGGCCAGCCACGTCGAAAACCTTCTCTGCAAATTCAGGATCATTGCTGATTTTGCAAATCTTGAGCCGGTTTGGTTTCAGGTCTGCGACTTTCCAACTCTGCCGGACTTGTCAGGTGGTAATCCCGGCCGCTTTCGCCATGAGGCGTACACTCCAAGAGCTTACCGGCCTGCCGCCTTCAATTCATGTTTTTCATGAGTACCCTAGCACGCAACATTCTACCTACTGAGGAAAACTTACGGAACTAACTGCAATCTAATCTGCTGCCACTCAAGAGTAATCTGTAGACGAAAGATAAGAAACCAATCAGAGGGTTAATCTTGCCAACGACTTTTAATAACTGAGACATCCGAACACTGCAAGGCGACTTGGCACTGATTAAGAAAAAAATTGACAAGCTGTGAACACTTTCGCTAAAGTATACGCACAAAGCAATCAGGTTACTCTATGCGAAACAAGTGGCTAGATACCTCATGGAATCATCAAAAAACGATAGATATTTTTTGAAATCATTGGCAAACGGAATTCGAGTGCTCGAAATCGTTGCAGAGTCTGATTGCCCTGTCACGCTCTCTGAGATTGCAACTAAATTAGATACAACCAAAACCACTGCAACGCGAATCTGCTATACGCTAACAGAGCTTAAATTTTTACATAAAAATGAGAACAACAAATACTGTCTCACTCCTAAAAACCTTAAATTCGGATATGGTTCACTTAAAACAATGGGCTGGCGGGGTATCGCTAAAACCTACCTGGAAAAGCTATTCAGCGACGTTCAAGAAACAATAGCTCTTACAATTTTAGATGGAACGGATGTCTTGTTTCTTATGCGGATGAGGCAAGGTAATTTTTTCCCATTTAATGCAGGAGTAGGCACGAAGCTACCAGCTCATTGTGCATCTACAGGCAAAGCGATGTTGGCTTTTTTGCCTCAGAACAAAAGACAATCTATTCTGGATAGGATGTCCTTTAAGCCTCTCACGGTTCACTCTATAAAGTCAGCGGGTGACTTTACGGCTGAACTTGCTGTCATTCGAGAAAAGGGGTTTGCTGCGAACTATGAGGAAGTTTCAATTGGTGTTTGTGGCATCTCAGCTCCGATTTTAGATGTAAAAGGAGAGCCTATTGCGGGTATCAGCATCTCATCCGATACGACCAAATATACTAAAAGTGCACTGGAAGAAAAATTGGGACCTATTGTCGTCAACACCGCAAAGCAGATTTCTGAGGCGTTGATCCATATTGATGTTCCTGAGATATATTAAATAGGCCTGTTTTTAAAAAAGTTTTACTCAGACGATGAAAGGAGGCTAATTCAAATACGCACTCTCTACCGTTTGATGGCATACGTGGATTGGTTCAAGCAATTAACTCACAAAGGAGACTTACGATGAAACTTAATGGTTTGTGTAAGGTTGTTACTGGTAAAATAGCTGTTTTGTTGGGAGTGATATTTTTATTCTTACCCCAATATAACTCCATGGCTCAATCTACGGGCGAGTGGACTCCCCCTAAATTGATTTCCCTTGCTTCTATCTCTATTAACTCTGCTGGCTTTGCCGCGGCAAGTGGAATTGTCGACGTAATACAAAATAAAACGGGCGTAAAATTCAGAATTGAACCTGCACCGTCCTCTATAGATAGACAAGAAAAAGTGGAGTCTCACCAAGTTCAATTTGCTGTCTCGGCAGGGGGCCATGCATACAGTCTGCAAACTGGGACTGCTGATTTTAACATGAAAGGATGGGGGCCACGACCCGTAAGAACTGTCTGGTCTGGCGGGTTCATGTATGCAGGCTTTATGGCACGCGGCGATTCTGGGATCAAAACAGTGGCTGATTTAAAAGGTAGAAAAATTGCAGCTTACCCCGGATATGTCGGCATAAACAACAATATGGAAGCACTACTCAACTACGCAGGACTTACCTG
>JASJGU010000319.1:0-2793 GCA_033791385.1 Desulfuromusa sp. | reverse complement strand
CAGGCAACCGTAAGAAAATGCACCTCGCTGAATTTCAGATAACCTGATCCCGACAATTTCACCCCCTCCGCCCAATCCTGGTTAATATTTTGAAATTACGATACAAAAAAGCGAACCAGTTAGCGATTGACTATACGGGTTGCCGGCGAATCAGGATTCAGATAAGATACCAATCTAATCCAAAACAGATAGTATCAATTTTCCAGGTAATCATTATGCCCCAAATACAGCTGCCAATATTTCCTCAAGGAATGACTCTTATAAACCAGAATATTGGCTTTGTGAGGAAAGACGGCACTATCACGTACATTCATGGCAGTCTACCGGTTTTTTCTCACGACGTTGAAGATGTGAAGACGTTTCGAATGTTCACAAGTCAGTTGTATATAAACGGCAGCGCCAGCCAAGCCGAGATCTGCCGTGCCTTTGGGGTGAGTAAAATAAGTGTCAAACGCAGCGTCAAATTGTATCGTGAAAAAGGCATGGCGGGCTTTTTTGCGGAGCCCAACTACCGAGGTCCAGCAGTATTGACGCCAGCAATTCTGTCTCAGGTCCAGGAATTGCTTGATAAAGAATACTCAATTCCGAAGATAGCCGGAGAACTGTCGCTGAAGGCCGATACACTGCGCAAGGCGGTGCAGGCAGGCAAACTGCATAAACCTCAAAAAAAAAGATGAGAGACCGTTAAACGAGCCGATTGTCGGTTCCAGTAAAAGTTTCAGGAGCCGCGAGGATGGGTCTGCAACCATTGGCATGGGGGCAACCGACACCGAAGGCCGCCTGCTGGCCAGTATTTTCAGATCTGGGCCGGTGGATCCATTTTTTAGCAGCAATCTCGATGTGCCAAAGGGTGGCGTCTTACTTGGCCTTCCCGGACTGCTGAGTATGGGATTGCTGCGTCACACCGAGAAATTTTTCCGGTTACCGGGCGGCTACTACGGCCTCGACAGCATCTTTTTGCTTCTTGCCTTTATGGCGCTTGCCCGACTCAAGACCATAGAAGCACTTCGCTACTGCTCTCCTGGGGAATGGGGGAAATTGCTGGGACTTGACAGGATTCCTGAAGCAAGAACCATGCGCGAGAAGATTCGCCTTCTGACCCGAGGTGGGACGGCCAGCCAATGGGGTGGCGCATTGAGTCGAGACTGGATGCAGATGTTCCCGGAGTCTACCGGTACACTCTACATTGACGGTCATGTTCGGGTGTATAATGGCAGCCAGACCGAGTTGCCCCGACACCATGTCGCCCGCCAGAAACTCTGCCTTCGGGCCACAACGGACTACTGGGTAAATGCCATGGACGGCCAGCCCTTTTTTATGGTCAACAAAGCCGTAGATCCTGGTCTTCTCGTTATGCTGGAACAGGAAATTGTTCCTCGACTTGAACAGGAGATCCCGCACCAACCAGGCTTGTCTGAGTTGCAGGAGCAGAGATTGTTACCCCGCTTCACTTTGGTTTTTGACCGTGAAGGATACAGCCCTGAGTTCTTTGCGAGGATGTGGCAAAAACGCATTGCCTGTCTGAGCTATCGCAAATATCCGGGCGAGGATTGGCCGGAGGCTGAATTTGAAGAACAGCAGGTTCGCCTGGTTTCTGGTCATGTTGTAGCGATGAAACTTGCAGAGCGTGGCACCTTTCTGGGTAAGAGCTTATGGGTGCGTGAAATCCGCAAATTGACCAGAGGCGGTCATCAAACAGCGATTATCACCACCGATTTTACAAGAGAGCAAACGCGTACCGCTGCTGCCATGTTTGCCAGATGGTCTCAGGAGAACTTTTTCAAGTACATGCGTGAACAATATAATATTGATCGACTTATCGACTATTCAATAGAAGATATTCCTGATACAACCAGGGTGGTGAATCCCTTGTACCGGGAAGCTGATGGAGACGTACGCAGGCAGGCTTCAAAGCTTGGCCGGAAACGCTGTGAATGCGAGGGAATTATTCTCTGTGATGACATCGAACCTGATCAAGTTGCAGAGTATGAGACGAAAAAGTTGGCACTTCAGGAAGAAGTTGCCGGTATGGAAGAGACTCTGGCAGACCTGAAGGCCTGTCGTCGTGCGACTCCAAAACATGTCATGCTGTCAGAGCTGCCGGCGGAAGATCAGTTCAAGAAACTGGGAACAAAGAGTAAATACTTTATTGATACAATCAAGCTTATTGCCTACCGTGCCGAGACAGCAATGGTAAATACCATACGGCCAGCCATGCGCCATCCGGATGAGGCTCGGAGTCTCCTCCGCAGCCTCTATGCAGCTGAAGCAGACCTTCTGCCTGACCATGAAAAAAGAATCCTCACTGTTCGTTTGCATCAGCCGGCCAACCGCTGCAGTGCCGACACCATTGAAAAGCTCTGCCAGGAATTAAATGCTACAAAAACGAAATACCCTGGCACAGACTTGCGGTTGGTCTATGAAATGGTATCTTAGCAAAATCTCTCGGGATCAGGTTGTCTGATGTTACGGATGAATTTCCGTAAGAACCATTATCGAATCGGAAGGTACATAGAGCGCTTTGGCAAGAATATCATTATTACCGATATCAGGGATTGGACAACGGATGAGATTGTTAAGGCAAGCCTTGATCGCTGGATGGTTGAGGATGGTTTTCGACAATCAAAAGATGATGAGTTGGTTGCGATGATGCCGACCCGTCATTGGACAGACAGCAAGATCAGGTGTCACACATTGACGTGTGTTGCAGCTCTTGCATTGCTACGTATAATTGAAATTAGATTGAAACGTGCCGGTTTACATATCACTGCAAAATCAGCAATGAGACAGATG
>JASJGU010000318.1:0-3831 GCA_033791385.1 Desulfuromusa sp. | reverse complement strand
ATAGGAATGAAAAAACTGGAGGATCTGTTTACGTCCACGGATCGTGTTGTCATTGTAAGTGATGATATTACCAGATTGACCCCGTCCGACCGAATCCTGCCACCGATGTTAAAAAGACTGAATGGTGCCGGCATCCCCGACAGCAATATCTGCTGCATTATGGCGCTTGGCACCCACCGCTATATGACCGATGAAGAAATGGCAGAAAAAGTTGGGCGGGCGGTTTATGAGCGAATCAAAGTGGTAAATCACGAGTGGCGCAACAAGCAAGCGCTCCTGGATATAGGGCGATCCAGCCTGGGAACGCCCCTTACCGTTAACAAACTGGTTGCCGAAGCCGATGTGGTAATTGGCCTTGGGGCGATCGTTCCCCATCATATCCCTGGGTTTTCAGGATCTTCCAAGATCATCCAGCCGGGAGTCTGCGGGGCTAATACCACCGCGGAGACCCACCTGCTCTCGTGCGAGAGTGGCGGCGATTCCTTCCTGGGCATCGCCGACAACCCGGTGCGCCGGGATATGGATGATATGGCCGACATGATTGGCATGAACACTATCTTCAACGTGGTCATGGACAGTCACGGCGGGGTAATGGACCTCTTTTTCGGCGAAAAACGCGCGGCTTTCCTCAAGGGTATCAAACTGGCCACGGATATTTACGGGGTCACTTACAACGAGGTGCCGGATATCGTCGTTTCCAACTCCTGCCCATGCGATCTTGACTTCTGGCAGTCCCATAAGTCTCTTTATCCAGCCCAGCGGATGGTGAAAGCTGGCGGAGTAATCGTCGTCTGTACCCCTGCCCCCGAAGGGGTAAGCCCTGTGCACACAGACCTGCTCGACTACGCCTCCTGGTCGTCAGAAGAGATCAAGGCGGGATACCGGGACGGCACGATCAAGAATGGTGTCGCCGCAGCTCTTGCAACAGCATGGGCGATTGTACGGGAAAAGGCTGACGTTATAATGTATTCGCCAGGCATTCCCGAGTCAGATAAAAGAAGACTGGGTTTTTCCCATGCCGAATCGATCGAGGAGGCGGTAGCCGAGGCCTTGAGGCGTCAAGGTCCAAAAGCTCGGATCTCTGTGCTGACCCATGCCCCTGATATGCTGCCAATACCAAACCGAGCACTGAACGGAGCGTAAGTCCGCAAAAATGACCGTTGCAACTCAAGCTTTGAAAATTGCGGTTATTGCCGATGACCTTACCGGGAGTGCTGATACCGGAGTGCAATTCTGTTCAGTGGTCGGGCCGGTATATCTTGCGAGCTTGGGAGATGCCGATTTTGAAATGGCGTCTGAAGGCTTTGATTCTACTGGAATCTCTATCAATACCAATAGCCGGCACGTTTCGCGGGCAGAGGCCGCAGCCAGGGTGAAGATGGCGGTTACAGGACTGAGAGCGAGCGGACTGAAGGCTGAAATCATCTATAAAAAAATTGATTCCAGCCTGCGGGGAAATATCGGTGCTGAGTTGGACGCCCTTCTGTCTGAGACGGGATCCGTGGCCTGTTTTGTGGCTCCGGCACTGCCCGCCCAGGGTCGAACCACTGAGAACGATATCCACAGACTGCATGGAATCCCTGTTGCTGAGACTGAAATTGCAAAAGACCCGCTATGTCCGGTCTCCGAGTCCCGCTTATCCGTCTATCTCCAGGGACAGAGTGAAATGAAAGTTGGCCATGTTGCTCTGGCAACTATCGAAAGTGGCCGTACATTTGCTCTCGAGAAGGTCAAACGATTACGAGCTGAAGGCTGTTGCCATATCTGCTTTGATGCAATTGATGATCGCCACCTCGATGGTATTGCCGAACTTGGCAGGATCGTTTCAAAAGAACTGAAGATCCTTTTTTGCGGTTCTGCTGGATTGGCAGCAAGCCTCTGCCGTTTGCTACGTCCTGGTAGTTCTCCCGGAGACAGTGAGATGAGTGGTGGAAAGGAACGTATCAGACAAAACGCTGCAAAGTGGCTGATGGTGTGCGGTTCCGCTTCGGATGTAAGTAAACGTCAAGTTGACAGGCTTGTCAAAAATACCGGATGGGAGCATAGAGCCCTTGGTCCTGATCTCTTACTGGCAGATGGGAGCAGCAGGGAGAATAGCTTGCGGATAAAAGAATACTATGGGAACCTGCCGGCAGAAAACGGTATCCTTTCAATCGACCCCAAAAGTGAATATCCGAATGTTGATCCCGAAGAGCTTGTGAAGCGGTTTGCCGCCATTGGAGGTAAGCTGGCGATCACAACTAAACCGGAAATTCTTTTCCTGACAGGCGGTGATACTGCTGAGGCAGTGTTGAAAAAAATTGGTTGGTCCGGAATCAAACTCTATCGTGAAGTCCTGCCCGGCCTCGTGCAGGGTGAACTTTGTGGAGGACCCTTAGGCGGGTCAATCGTAGTGACAAAAGCCGGGAGCTTCGGCGAAGAAGACACTCTGGTAAAATTGGTGCAGCAACTATCCTGAAATACAACACAGGCAACGAGGAATCAGCAAACGAATATGAAAAACGATAAGAAACGCCCTGTTCTCGCTATTACCATGGGGGATCCCGGTGGTGTTGGGCCCGAGGTATGCGTTAAGGCTTTGCATACTGAAGATATCTATGACCGTTGTTGTCCTCTTGTTATCGGCGATGCTGGTGTAATCGAAGATGCAATTCGATTTACCGGACTCAGTCTCGGTGTAAGGAAGTGTCGTTCGGTCAAGGATGCACAATTTGTCTATGGTACTATCGATGTCTTTGACCTGGCCAACCTGCCTCTCGGTGATTTACAGTATAAAACTGTCACTGCCGCCCAGGGAAGGGCATCCTTTGAATATGTGGTCAAGGCGATAGAACTGGCCCTTGGCAAGGAGATAGACGCTACTGTTACTGGCCCGATTAACAAGGGGGCGATAAACGCAGCTGGAATCCGCTATGCAGGGCATACAGAAATCTATGCCGACAAAACAGACACCCGCGATTATGCCATGATGCTGGCCGAGGGCAATTTCCGCGTCACCCATGTTTCGACCCACGTTTCGCTTCGCGAGGCCTGCGACCGCGTGAAAAAAGATCGCGTCCTGAGAGTGATCAGGTTGACAGACTCGACCCTCAAAGGCTTGGGTATCAAGTCACCTCGGATCGCCGTGGCGGGCTTGAACCCCCATTGCAGTGAAAATGGCTTGTTCGGCTGGGAGGAGCAGAAGGAAATCATCCCGGCAATTAAGCAAGCGCTCGCTGAAGGAATAGGGGCTGAAGGACCTCTGCCTGCCGACACTGTTTTCTCTAAGATGCGGGGCGGCATGTTCGACGCGGTGGTGGTTATGTACCACGATCAGGGGCATATCCCCACCAAACTTGTCGGCTTTCAGTACGACGAAAAAACGGACAGCTGGGGACAGATGGCAGGAATCAATGTGACCCTTGGCCTGCCGATTATCCGTACGTCAGTGGACCACGGCACCGCCTTTGACCGCGCAGGAGAAAACCGGGCCACCCCCCAGTCAATGATTGAGGCCATCGAGATGGCTATACTGTTGGCGGGGAGCTAGGAGAAAAATGATATGGCTATTCAGGATATTTTTAATGCGGTTGTCGCACTCGATAAAAGCAAGGTTGAAGAGTAAACCCAGGCTGCACTGGACGAAGGCGTCGAAATCAGTGAAATCCTCAATGATGGATTGATTAGCGCAATGGAGCGTATCGTTGAAAAGTTCAGTGCTGGTGAGATCTATATTCCTGAGATGCTCATGACCGCTCTGGCGATGAAAGGGTGCCTGGAGTTGCTCAAAACCCTTCTCGCTCAGAGCCAGGCCCGGAGCAAAGGGAAGGTGATCTGCACGATATCGGCAAG
>JASJGU010000317.1:0-3277 GCA_033791385.1 Desulfuromusa sp. | reverse complement strand
GCAGCATAACCGCCCTTGGGCATCTTGTCATGAGCGATGCATATTGCAGTACGGGCAAAGCCGCGAGATACTTCCCCGATGCGAAACTATAAACAACGTTTTTTTGAACTGGCGATGGCGCAGGGTAACCTTAAATTTGGCGAATTCACATTGAAATCCGGTCGGGTTAGTCCCTATTTCTTCAACGCCGGCGGGTTCGATGATGGTCAGAGCCTGGAATTACTTTCGGCTTGCTATGCACAGGCCATACTCGAATCGGGTGTGGAATTCGACATGCTGTTCGGCCCGGCTTACAAGGGTATCCCGTTGGCCTCCGGCATCGCCATCATGCTCAATGCCGGTCACCAGCGAAATATTCCGTTTGCCTACAACCGCAAGGAGGCCAAGGATCATGGCGAGGGCGGCACCCTTGTCGGCGCCGAACTCAAAGGTAATGTGCTGATTACAGATGATGTTATCTCTGCCGGTACATCGGTACGTGAATCCATTGAATGGATTCAACAGGCCGGTGCAAACCCCTGCGGTGTGGCCATCGCCCTGGATCGCCAGGAGCGGGGCAAGGGTGAAAAATCTGCCGCACAGGAAGTAACCGGCGAATTTGATATTCCCGTGATTTCGATCGCAGGACTCGACGATCTGATCGAATTTCTCGAAAGTCAGTCCGTTGCAAATATCGACATTGAGGCCATTCGGCGGTATCGTAATAGCTATGGAGTCTAGCCTGCACATTCCGACATCATCCGGCCAAAAAATTGTGGCGATAATTACCGCCGGGATAATTAGCCTGATGGCTACCTCGTTGGCCGCCGAGACCTACCGCTGGAAAGACAAGGATGGCAAAACTCATTATGGTGCAGCGGTGCCGGCAGAGTATGCCGACATGCCATATGACATTCTCAATAATGCAGGATTTATTATTGAACATGTCGAAGACACGACCATCCCACTTGAAGTTATAGTCAAAAAGAAGATCAAAAAGGAGAGGGAGCCATTGATTTCTGAGGAAACACGGCAAACCCAGTCCGACAAGTTACTGGTAATCCGCTACTCTTCAGAAGAGGAAATCCTGAAAGCCCAGGAACTGGAGCTCGCCCAATTGGGTTACGATACAAAAGTAATCAACCAGTCCTACCAAAGCACGACCACCGCCATCAGGACTCAGATCAGCCAGGCAGCCGACCAGCAACGGGCCGGTCAGCAGATAAGCCCTGAGACACAGCAGAAAATTGATCAACTCTATGCCAGGCATACCCAGGATGACAAAAGGCAGACCATCATAGCCAATAGAGCAACCCAGATTCGCGCCCGCTTCCAGGCGGAGATTGAACGTTACCGTTATCTGACCACCGAGAGTGAAATAATCGATCAGGCACCGACGGATCAGGCACCGACGGATCAGGCACCGATGGATCAGGCACCGATGGATCAGGGATAATCTTTCGCTGACCCGTCATCCCGCGGTACAAACCTGATGTTTACACGCTGCCCACAATGCAAAACAGTTCATCCGCTTACCGCTGCGGTGATCTCTCATGCGCGCGGCCTGGTACAGTGCGGACAATGCGGCAGAAGCTTCAGCTCTTTGAGCTTTCTTTTTGATGAATGGCCTTCCGGTGAGGCACATCGGCCGGCGAGCGGGCCGAACGCCACTCTGCCCGTAATCGGGCACGTCAGCGAAGCAGATACCAATACTGAAAAGACTTCTTCCCAAGATAAAGAACCTTACCCGTCAAATACTAAACCCGCGCACCTCGTCTGGGCCATTTCAACAGCAATACTGGTCCTCTTGACCCTTGCGAACATTGCCTGGACATTTCGCGAACCGCTACTCAATAGCCCCCGCATCAATACCTGGATGAAACAGACAGGCCGGTTACAGGCTGAACAGCAATGACTGTTGAAAGACCCGCAACAAATACAGCTTGTCAGCCGTGATATGCACACACATCCAACCCGTTCCGGCATCCTGGTTTTAAGCCTCACGTTTGTAAACCTTGCACAACGCAGTCAGGTGTTTCCGGAGCTGGAAATAACATTAATGGATGCAGCCAACAAACCGGTCGCACAACGCCAGTTTCACCCGGTTGACTATCTGCGGCCCGGAGCCGATACCCGGGATGGATTAGCAGCGGATGTATATTTACCGGTTTTGCTTGAATTGGGTGACCCCGGTGAATTGGCAGTCGGTTTTGAGATCCGGTTTCTCTAATATTTCCGGCGAGAAACCAATAAAGTACCGGAAGCATCAGCAAGATTGATCAGTAACACGATTCGGGATGAAAAAATCGCGGCTCAACGACAATATTTTAGAGTTTCACCATTCAAATATGTTAGTGTTTATAGACGGCATATATCCAAATAATACTAATGACTCGAAGACATCATGAACGCAGATTCGGCACAAGCCATTCCCCTGAGAAAACACGTACAAATCACCGTTAGCCGGTATCTTAAGGACATGGGAAACACCGTCCCTGAGAACCTGTACCAAATGCTATTGGCCGAAATCGAACCGCCTTTGATCGAAGAAATTCTGAAGCGCACCAACGGCAATCAGTCACGTGCGGCGGAAATGCTTGGTATAACCCGCAACACCTTGCGAACAAAGATGCAGCGATACTCGATTAAACCGCCATCAAGCAAAATTATTCGGCCAAGGCGTTGACCGGTACCGAACCCGGGTATCCCGGCGTGTTCAGCAAACAACCATCTTGATTTTGACCCACACCAATACGTAGAGCCAACCATGTCATCAACAAAAAAGTACGCACTGATTAGCGTTTCAGATAAAACCGGTCTTGTAGATTTTGCCCGGCAACTACTGGATCTCGGTTTCAGTTTACTTAGTACCGGCGGCACCCGGAAACTGCTGGACCGGGCAGGTCTTGCGGTAACCGGTGTAAGTGAATTTACAGGGTTTTCAGAAATCATGGATGGTCGCGTCAAGACCCTGCACCCGCGGGTTCATGGCGGTATTCTGGGCCGTGCACAGGACGAAGCGGTCATGCAGGAACAGGACATCCCGCCTATCGATCTCGTGATCGTCAACCTGTATCCGTTTGAATCGGTCACAGCGGTAGAAGGCTGCAGCCTGGAAGATGCCATTGAAAACATCGATATTGGCGGCCCTGCCATGGTACGTGCAGCGGCAAAAAACCATGCCCGTGTATCGGTTGTGGTTGACCCTGGTGATTATGTGGAAATCGCTGACGAGTTGCGTACGCTGGGCTCGGTGTCGGCAGGTAAACGATTTATGCTGGCCACCAAGGCGTTTGCC
>JASJGU010000316.1:0-4279 GCA_033791385.1 Desulfuromusa sp. | reverse complement strand
ACACCCCTCAAGGGGGTACTAAAAAGAGTGTGGGACTTTCTGGAGTACTCAGTTTAGTACCGTCAAGCGGCATTGAAAAGAATGCCCCCTTGAGGGGTAAGGCACTAATAGCCCTTGGCGAAATCGACCTGGTATTTCAATGGCCTACCTGCGGCAAAACGACGATAGTTGTCAATGAACAGGGGAGCTATATCTTCAGGATAGCTTAGGGCTGCTTTGTGTGAGGTGACGATCATGCCTTCTGTTTCCCAAAAGGGGTGGGCTTGCGGCAATGGTTCCTCCTGAAAAACATCCAACACAGCTCCGGCAATCTCCTTGCTATTCAGAGCCTCTACAAGACTATTTTCATCCACAGCATTACCCCGCCCCACGTTAATGAATACTGCCTCCGGCTTCATGGCATTAAAGACAGAACTATTGATCAGGTGGGTGGTAGAGGGAGTATCGGGAAGTACAGATATCAGATAATCGAGATCCCCCACAAACTCCAACAGCTGGTCAGCCCCAAACATCTGATCGATGAATGCACGGGGAGAAGAGCTTCGAGAGTAACCGCTGGTGTGCATTTTGAAAAATTTTGCCGCTTCAGCAATGGCGGTGCCGATAGACCCCACACCCATTATACCCACCCGTTTGCCGCGTAACAAACCAGGCCTTGGCATCTTCCACTGCTTTCTCTGCTGCGCGGCAAGACACTGGATCGCGCTTCGCTCATGCATGAGGATATAACAGATAACATACTCTGCCATGACAGGACCAAACACATCTTTAACGCCCGTCAACAGATAGTCCTTTCTACAGTCTTTCCCTGTCAGGGGGGTCACTCCCGCCCATGTTGACTGGGCCCACTCGAGACGATTCATTGCAGGCAGAACCTTTCCGAGCAGATCCGGCTCTCCCAAAATAATGTTGACCTCCCCTGCCATGGCGAGCGCATCATCTACAGTCTTAACTGCATTTAACTGCAGATGAGGAAGACCAGAAGCATTGATAATTTTGGCATAAGCAGTCGCTTGTACTGCCAGTATCAGCAGGTTATTTTTTTTTGTCTGTATCACAGATTACGGTCCTCCCTATACTCAAACCAGAAAACAAGACAGATCCCCATTTACAGGAGCTATAGACGTGTCGTTTTACCTCGGCATGAATTGAAAATTCGTTTATCCTGCTCTATAATACTTAGCTCATAATAAGTTATGAATTTCAGTAAATTCCCGCTATATTGATTAAGTAACGATATTCTCTACACTACCCAAACACAACAGACACAATTGTAATATACAACAGAACTGGAAAACAAGAATGAAGAATGTGCTCGTTGTTGACAGCGATCAAGCCATGCTCCGAACCCTCACTGGTCTGCTCAAAAGCCAGGGAGGATTTTTCAATGTATTTGCAACTTCAAATACGCGCCAATCCCTAGAATTACTACAGGAAACACCCATCGACCTAGTCATCGCAGCTATCCGTCTGCCGAAAATCGATGGTTTCAGGCTTGTTTCTAAACTCACCAAAGAGTATCCAGCCGTAAAGGTCATCATCATGACCAAGGATGCCCATCCCTTGCTGCGTGCCAGTATCAAACGCTTTCCTTCGGCGGCACATCTTGATCAGTCACACGACATCAGCATGCTCACCAGACGGATATTCACCGAGCTGCAGATAGATTATGGCGGAGGCGTCCGAGGTATCAACCTTTCATCGTTCCTCCAGATGATGGAGCTTGAAAGCTGCACATGTACCCTGAGGGTAAGCTCCAAAAATCTGGTTGGTTCTCTCTGGCTTACGAACGGCGAAGTGATCGCCGCACAATCGCAGGCAGCAGAAGGTGAAGAGGCGGCATTCGACATCTTGACCTGGGAAAATGTTTTCATCGATATTGACTATACGCCACATGAAATAGAGCTGCAGATTTCCATGCCGCTCATGATGCTCATCCTTAAAAGTAGTCAACGCTATGACGAGATACGAAGCAGCACCAGAAACAACCGTGCTCATGAACGCTACGATCTGCTGGTCGCCCTGGATTACGACATCAAGAATATGACCAGGCAGTGTTGTATGCGCGAAATCAGCCTTGAAGGCGCCTATATAGAGACCGACCAGGAGATGGAGTTGGATCAAACGGTTACCCTTCTCCTTAGTTCCAGCAGGCTAAAGAGCAGTTGCTCCATCCAGGCCAATGTCGTTCGCAAGGACGGCAAAGGGGCCGGATTCCATTTTCAGATAAACAGCACCGAACAGCAGCAGATGATCAAAGCAATGATCGACAGCACCATAAAGTGGCGTCTGCAGCAGGAACGGGTAGAACTTGCAGAAGCAACAGAGCTGTAATCCCCATAATATCAATGCCATTACCAAAAGAAGGGAGAAACATGGCCAAAGAATATGAAACAGTATCCCAAACAGATCGCTTTAGCTTGAAGGGTTGCACAAAAACAATGAAAGCGATTGTTACAAATGGCAACGGTGGCTACGAAAAACTCGAGTTTCGGGATGTTCCGATTCCAGTACTTACTAAAGGGGAGGTCCTCTTGCAGGTCCTTGCGGCTGGTATAAATAATACTGAAATCAATACCCGTCTTGGCTGGTATTCCTCCTCAGTCACAACAGGCACAGAAACTCTAACAGCTGTAGAGAAAGAAAAGGCCCAAAAGCAGGCAGACGGTGGGTGGAACGAGGCGACGCCATTCCCTTTTATCCAGGGCACAGATTGTTGCGGGCGTGTTGTCGCCGTTGCCCCTGGTGGAGATGAAAGCACAATTGGTTTGCGGGTACTGGTGCGGCCATGCATCCGCAAGTCGGGGTGGACGTCTCTAGAGAATATTTGGCTGGCCTCTGATTTCGATGGTGCATTTGCCCAATTCGTAAAAGTTCCAGTTGAGGAGGTTTTCCCCGTAGTCTGCGACTGGAGCGATGCTGAACTCGGTACGATCCCCTGTGCCTACGGTACAGCAGAGAACATGGTACATAGGACTAAAGTGGTAAAGGGTGAACATGTGCTGGTCACTGGAGCGTCGGGGGGTGTCGGCTCGGCTGCCGTCCAGTTGGCTAAGCGTCGGGGGGCTTTTGTGACAGCAGTTGCGGGCAGAGAGAAGATGGAGCAGGTGCGATTAATTGGAGCAGATCGTGTCATCGCACGTGACGATGATCTCGTTGCCTGTCTGGGTGAAAAAAACGTGGACGTCGTTATAGACAACGTCGCCGGCGCACCATTTGGCGGATTGATGAAGGTTATAAAAAGAGGGGGAAGATATGTGTCCTCGGGGGCCATTGGCGGACCACTTGTAACGCTAGATATGCGGGATTTTTATCTAAAAGATCTTACCCTGATAGGTTGCACCGCATGGGATGAACCAGTTTTTCCAAACCTTATTTCCTATATCGAAAAAGGTGAAATACGGCCGCTCCTGGCCAAAACATTTCCGCTTGAGCATATTGTCGATGCGCAACGAATGTTCACCGAGAAAAAACATGTGGGTAAATTTGTTTTGATCCCGCCCAAGCTGGATGACTGACAATCGTGATTTTCCGCACCTGCATGTAGGGGCAGCCGTTTTAAACAGATTCAAAGTAATGTGCTAAGTGATCAACGACGCCACCCAGGATCGAAAAGCAGGTTTACATAAAAAAAGAACGTAACTTTCAACGGTTCTTTGAGGGGAGCATGGAGCGTTTCTCATTTTCTGTTATTTCTTTTTTTGCTGCTATTTCTGCCATGAGCAAGGTGGTAAAATCTGCCTGCAGTCGCCTGTATTTAATCAGGTCTGACGAGTCGGAACTAACCCCAGAGAACTGGTGCGAGCTGCAGCCGTGCGCCAAGATTAAATTAGCCTCGAAAGAGATCATCCTGACTCAACCCACTTCAACGTTTCTTGTCTACGCTCTTGGGCTGCAGACCACTGGCACTGGCCTGTATTTTCTACATATCAGTGGCAGCGAAATATCTCGTCTTTGGTGGGGTATTTCGCTTGTGCTCTGGGGCATTGGTGCCCTTCTAGCCGGCACCAGCTACCAGGGTTTCGCCTACGAGATAAAGTGTGCCGGGCGACAGTCATGCACCTGGACCAGCTGGTGGGAGGTTATCTACCTCATGTTCCAGCAGGTGAGTATGGCCACGATGCTGGTTGCTGTGGCGTATTCATGTACCGAAGGACTCTTGCTGAAAATGCTGCTTATTTACGCCCTGATAAGCGGTGTGTTGTACGTTGGTTCCACCTTCATCGGGGCCTTTTTTCCTATCAAATCACTGCTCACCTTCAATTTTATGGTATGGATC
>JASJGU010000315.1:0-4860 GCA_033791385.1 Desulfuromusa sp. | reverse complement strand
TTTTGGGGGTGGCTGGCCCGTTTTGCTTTAAAGGCAAAAATAAGAACGAAATCAAGATCGCGGGGGGGGGCGGCCCCGCACGCCGACTTCATTTCTTTGTTTGTCCAAAGAAACGGAAGCTTTTGAGCTTTAGGCCAAAGGCTCAGCCACCTCAATCCGCACAACAACCACTCTCTCCTCATCAACAAACCAACGAACATTATAACAATCAAGCAACACCCCATACTCCCGCCTCTCATCCCCATCCCGTTTATAAGCTGGACGCGGATCAAGTGCCAAAGTCTCACAAATCAAAGTTTCCAACCCTGGAGTTTGGGCAGCAAAATTAACCAACTGCTCCCGAGCTTCAGTAGAGAACTCAACCTGCAGTGCCGCCACCGGAGCCCGATCCGCAAAGCCCCCTTCTGCCTCAGCAATTCCATCGGTATAGGGCAGATAGGGTTTGATATCGAGAATCGGAGTGCCGTTGATCAGGTCGGCTCCCTGCACTTCCAGCACTACCCGTCCCTCACTGCAATCGATAGACAACAACTTGACAGCAGACAGCCCGATCGGGTTGGGACGAAAAGGGGAACGGCAGGCGAAGACCCCGACCCGTTTGTTACCGCCCAACCGGGGTGGGCGTACCGTTGGTTTCCAACCCTGATTAGCGGTCTGATGAAATAGAAAAATCAGCCAGATGTGGCTGAAGCCTTCCAGTCCGCGCACTGATTCTGGACTGGCGAATTCGGGGTGCAGCTCAACTTGCGCCTGCACCGTCGGCGCGAGCCCCGGTTGGCGTGGGGTAGAGAATTTTTCCTGGTAGGGGGAATGGATGGTTGCTATCGGTTGGCAGTCGAAGTTCATGATTCTCGTGTCAGGTTGTGGGTTGTATTAAGGTTTTCTTGCTGCGGCTGCTCAGCCAGACGCCACAAAAGACCAGACCACAGGCCAGCCACTGGTAGAAGTTCAGACGATCATCGAGGATTAACATCCCGAGGATGACGCCGAACACCGGGATCAGGTTGACATAGCCGGCGGCCTGACTGGCTGGAATACGACTGACGCCGTAATTATAGCATCCGTATGCGCCAAAGGTGATCAGGGTTCCCAAATAAATGACCGATAGCGCCGGGGTTGTTTGCCACTGGACGTTAAAGCCGACGTCAGGGAGGAGCAGAAAGGGGAAAAAGAACAGGCTGCCGAGAAATGCCTGAAATGCCGTCAGGAACAGTGGTGGATAGTTTTCGGTCAGATGTTTCAGCGAAACGGTATACCCAGCTGCGCAGATCATCGCCAGAAACTCATAGAAGTTTCCCAGAAGTGGGTTCGGAGCAGAGCTGCTGCTGTCACTTGCCAGGCTTAACCAGCCCGCACCGATGATTGCCAAGGAAAAGCCGAGCAGGGTTTGGCGACTTATCTTTTCTTTTAGCCAGGCCCAGGCGAGAATGGCGACCAGTAGAGGGAGCATGGCGGTGATCATCCCGGCCTGAGAGGCGCTGGTCAATTCAAGTGCTTTGGCCTCGAAGATGAAGTAGAGACAGGGTTCGCAGATTGCCATGATCAGCAGGTATTTTAAATCGCGTCGCCGCCAGTTGAGTTTGAAGAAGCCGGGCACAAAAGGCAGAAAGCAGAGGCTAGCGATAAACATTCGACCGAAGATGACTTGCATCGGGTGATAACCACGAAAGGCCAGCTTCAGGGCAACAAAGGAGCTGGCCCAGAGCAGCATCGCCAGGATCAGACAGATGGTTGGCAGTAATCGACGGGTGTTTTCGGTCACATGGTTCTCCGCAGTTGGCGTATCGGTGCGCCGGTAAAGATAAGCTTGTTTGCGGGACCAGACCAGTAAAAAGTACCTGAACAGACAAGCCCCTAAAATCATAAAGATTTCATGGGTTTTGAGATTTAGTTCTATCGCGTTTCAATAGGCGGACGCTTCTTGATCACGCTTAAGGGCAATCCAGACCAGAGAAGCAATAGAGATGTAAAGAGCTGAATATCCAATGACTAAAGGGACTAACATATTTGATCCCCCGTTGAAGAAATTGGTTCCGGGTTTGCTGCCCCTGTTCGTTGTTGTGTCCGAAATATACGGCAACAGCAGTGCCAAAAGCGTGCATGGCATAATAGGTCTCAGGAATTGTTTTGAATTTTCTTGTGGTTTGGGTTTTTCGAGCCTGAGGTGGGGTATAGATCTTTAAAGGGAGCTATGCCAAGAAAAAAAGCTCAATAAAAACAGTCTTTTCCTGTGCTGTGCAAAGGGTTCAAATTATTGAAAAAGCTAGCCACTTTTGAGCGCTATGATTTAATTCACCATTGTTGTTGGAGCACAGAACCTTTGAGGTAAAAGATTGGTAAAAGCTCTCTGCCCCCCCTGTTTTGAGCTGTTGCCCGTGCTACCGTTCTGTAAGTGAAACAGTGGAGGACGCAAATGAGTAGATTATCTCAACAGCAGGAATATAGTTGTACTGAAGAGATTGCCAATAGCATTACCCATGGCTTCGGCATGTTGCTGTCGATTGGCGGGTTGGCGGTGCTGGTTGGTTTCGCCAGTGTGCACGGCAATGCCTGGCATATCACCACCTGTAGCATTTTTGGTGTCACCTTGATTTTGTCCTATGCCTCATCGACTCTTTACCACAGCATCCCGATACCTGAGGCCAAACGGGTTCTGAAGGTGATTGATCATGCGGCGATCTATTTGCTGATTGCCGGAACCTACACCCCTTTTACGCTGGTCAGTTTGCGTGGTCCCTGGGGTTGGTCGTTGTTCGGTACCATCTGGGGCTTGGCTATTCTCGGCATCATTCTTAAAACCACCATGCTCGGTAAAATTTCCGGCATTTCCACCGCCATCTATCTGGCCATGGGCTGGATTGTGGTTATTGCCATCAAACCGATGTTGTCCTCTGTTGAGGTTGGCGGGCTGGTTTTGTTGTTGCTCGGTGGGTTGGCATATAGCATCGGGGTGATTTTTTACTCCTGGGAAAGGTTGCCCTACAACCACGCTATCTGGCATCTGTTTGTGCTGGTTGGCAGCCTCTGTCACTATTTTGCCATTCTTTTTTATGTCATCCCGCTTGGGGGTGGGTCACAGTAGGCCCAGGTCTCGCAACTCTTTAATCAACCCCTCGCCCTGGGCCAGGCTGTCAAAAATAATTGCTGAAGTCATGGTTGCCGAGCTGATGGCGTCGACGGCAGGATCAAAAGGCTGTGGGGCGGTCAGATGTTTTCCCAGCACCCGGTTGCGCATTGTCTCTACCTCGTTTTTATCCCAATCATGGTTGCCGTATTTGGTGAGCTGGAGAGGTTCAAAGCCGATGATCCGGGTTGAACGATCAAACAGATAGATAAAGTGTACGTCATGGCAAATGTCGCAGACCGAGGCGCGACTGGTGACTTCGGCAAATAGTCGCTCGCGTTTTCCCGCTTGATCGATTGCCGCAGTGTAGACTTGGCGGCCACTTATCAGCGCCAGCTTGGCAAAGTCCTTAATTACTCCGAAGCGGGTCAGCGCAGTTCGAACTCGGGTTTCGAGTTCAGCGGCGGGGAGAATTGGTTGCAGGCGAGCTTGTTTTTCTGCCGCCGCCTGGGTCTGCCGCTTAAGCTCTTCTGGATCGACTGCAGCTAACTGAATCAACCTTTGATAGAGTTTTTTGGCGTTCTTGTTGAATCCTTGACCGACTCCAGAAACGATCCCCGCCTTTCCTGGTTTGTGTTGCCGAATATAAATAGACAGGGGGGTTGAAGAACCACCGATGGCTCGGAGCGTTTCAAAGCGAGGGTCTGCCAGAATCGGGAATGGAACCTGGTACGCTTGTTTGAATTTTTTGACTTCTTTGTTGAGATTGCCGACTGCAAGGCCGAGCAGTTTTATTTTCCCTCTGGTTTCAGGGTTTTCTTCGATCAGTCTGAACAGCTCATTGTAGACTGGGGCTTGGCTCTGGCAGTGCGGACAGTGCACATTGAGGAATTCGACAAGCAGCAACTCCGCTTTGATCTGGCTGGGAGTGAAGATTTCCCCAGTCAATTGCAGATAATCGCGATCTTCAGCCGTGGCTGGTGTAACCAGTTGCAGCTCTGGAAAAACATCTCCCGGCTGGATCAGTTCCCGACTGGCAGCTGATGCTTCCACGCCTGGTAGCGTCAGCAGCAGAATCGTTAGTAACATGCCTAATAACTTCAATTTTCTTCCTTTCGTTCAGGTTTCCATTCTTCAGCTTATCAGTAAAGTTGACGCTCGGCCAAGGGCGGATGATTTAATCGGGTTATCTGTGCCGACAAACTCATTAAAAACCATAATACCTGACTTGACTTGTAGGTTATTGGCGATAAAATTTCGTCTGAAGATAATAAGTTTTAAAATCGAACTAATAGCGAGAAAGGTAGTCGTCAGATGAAAACCTTACCAAGAGTAGTTTGTTTTCTTGCCTTAGTCACTTTACTTGCCAGCTGTACTCCCGTTATGCAGCCGCCCTTGAAACCGATGGAGGGGGCTGCAATGAGCACAAACGGGAAATACATCCCGAAGGTCGATAACTTCCTGGTGATTCTGGATACGTCGCTAAGTATGGATGAAAATGGGAAAAATGACTTTCTAATCGCAAGGGACCTTGTTAGCCAAATCAACCAGGGGATCCCGAGTGATTTAAATTTCAACGCTGGGTTGCGGAGTATTGGTCATAGCAGCTACCAGTCGGAAAACCCCACAGACTTACTCTACGGAATGTCTGGCTATGACCGCTCAGCTTTCCATCAAGGGCTGGCTAAGATCAAGTACACCGGGGGAAGCCCAACACCAATGGCAGCAGGGTTGGCAGCGGCAGGAAATGATCTGAAGTCAGCAGCGGGGAAATCAGCAATTATCATTGTCAGCGA
>JASJGU010000314.1:0-20001 GCA_033791385.1 Desulfuromusa sp. | reverse complement strand
GAGATAAAATTATTCAACTCCAACCGGACGTTATGACTCTGGATGTGGAAATGCCACGCATGGATGGGGTTGCCTTTCTACGGAAATTGATGCCGCAGTACCCAATCCCAACTGTCATGGTCAGCTCCCTGACCCAACGCGGCAAACAAATCACCATGGAAGCACTGGAAGCTGGAGCCGTCGACTTTGTCGCCAAACCAACCAGCAACGTCGCTGCCGGTCTGAGTGCTATGTTGATGGAGCTACGCACCAAAGTAAAGATTGCCGCAACAGCTAATGTTTCCCACTGGAAGGGAAAACGACCGGTTACTCCAGCTAAAAGTGCTGCAGCCGCACCTTCAGCCCTGGCGGAATCAACCGATAAAGTCATTGCTATCGGTGCTTCAACTGGCGGCACAGAAGCAATCCGTCGAGTCATTGAAACATTCCCGGCAAACACCCCCGGAACAGTGATTGTACAACATATGCCGGGCGGTTTTACCAAAATGTTTTCCGATCGTTTAAACCAGCTCTGCCAGATGCAGGTCAAAGAAGCTGAACACGGCGATCGGGTTCGCAGCGGGTTAATTCTGATTGCACCGGGCGGCAAACAATTGGAAGTGGTTCGTTCCGGCGGCTTTTATCAAGTCCGTCTTGGTAGCGAGGAAAAAGTCAGCGGTCACTGCCCTTCCGTCGACGTGATGATGCATTCGGTAGCAAAATATGTAGGAGCCAACGCGGTAGGTGCCATGTTGACCGGAATGGGTCAAGACGGTGCCGAAGGAATGCTGGCGATGAAACAAGCTGGCGCTCGCTGTATCTCTCAAGATGAAGCATCCTCAGTGGTTTTCGGGATGCCCAAAGTCGCTTTTGAAAAGGGGGGAGCTGAACGATTGGTCCCACTGGATAAAATTTCAGCGTCACTCTTGAGTTTACTTACGGAGAAAAGATAAATGGGACAAATTGTATTGGGCGTCGGTGATTACGGCGCGTCAAACACTCCCGGCGATGATGTAAAAACCTTTGCGCTAGGATCCTGTGTTTCTGTAATTTTACTCGATCCAAAAACCAGAACCGTCGGCATGGCACACATTGCTCTCCCTGATTCATCAATTAACAAGGCCAAAGCTACTGAGAAACCCGGCTATTTTGCCGATACCGCGATTCCGGCGCTATTGACGCAAATGACAAAATTTGGGTGTGACAACCGAGGCAAAGGAATGGTGGTCAAACTCTGTGGCGGTGCCAATGTCATGGATACCAATGACACCTTCCAGATCGGCAAACGCAATGCCCTGGCGATCAAAAAAATCCTCTGGTCCTATGGTATGGGCGCTGTTGCTGAAGATCTGGGTAAGAACTACAGCCGAACTGTTGTTATCTCCGTTTCAGCCGGGCAAATAACGCTCAGCTCACCCGGAAAACCAAACTGGCTGCTATAGGAGTTGACGATTGTGAAACAAATTAGCCAAGAAGAACTGCAAAAAATTGTCAAATCGGTGCCAATGCTCTCTGCCAGTGCCAGTCAGCTTTTACAGATCACCGCGAAAGCGGACCATGATCTTATGGATGTCATCAAGTTGGTAAGAAATGATGCCAATCTGACAGCGCGAGTCCTTAAAATCGTCAACTCGGCAGCCTTTGGACTGATCAATAATATTACCTCTATCGATCGAGCAATTTCTTACCTGGGCGAACGGATTATCGTCAGCATTGCGCTGGGCGATTGCGCAGGTCAATTATTTGAAAAAGAACTCTCCGGTTATGAATCGGCTGGGGGGGAGCTTTGGAAGCACGATTTGCGCACGGCCATTGCTTCGCGTGAGGTTGTGACACAAAGTGGCGCTGATATCAGTCCCGAACTAGCTTTTACCGCCGGACTGCTCCATGACATTGGCAAGGCATTAATTTCAGACTACCTTCAGGGAACAGTCTCTGAAGCCGTGGAACTCATCTCAACCGAAGAAGGTTTTGATTACCTTGATGCTGAAGAAAAGTTGGTGGGCTTTGACCACACCCGGGCTGGGTACGAACTGGCCAAAGCGTGGCAGATCCCCGAGGAACTAGCCGAAGTCATTCGGCATCACCATGAGCCAGCTAACGCAAAAGAAGAATATCGGGCGTTGGTTTATGCCGTTCACCTTGGTGATAATATTGCCATGATGGGGGGATTTGGTACCGGATCTGACAGTATGCGCTATAAACTCGACCAACAATACACCGACTACATAAAAATCGGCCCGAAAACTCTCGCAACGATTATGCTGAATGTTGATATAGAATTTGAGAAACTGGAAAGTTCACTTATAAACGCGGGAGAAAAAGACTGATGAAAAGAATCATTATTGCGGATGACTCGGCAACCGCCCGAATGTTTATCAAGCGCTGCTTACAAATCATTGGCCTGGGAGATGCTGAAATTATTGAGGCAGAGCATGGTAAAGAAGCGTTGACTGCAGCTAAATCGCAACCGGTCGATCTCCTTCTTACCGATTTAAACATGCCGGTTATGGATGGAGAAACCCTGGTCAAGTGGATCAAAGCGAGTCCTAAACTCTGTGACCTGCCAGTCGTTGTAATTACCAGTGCAGGCAATCCGGCCAAAGAAGCACAATTATTGGAATTGGGAGCCCATCGGGTTCTCAATAAACCGGTATCCCCCCCCATGATGATGGAAGCTCTGGCCGAGTTTCTTGACCAGTAGCTGACAGAAACATCAAGGAGACAAGATAATGATTGAACATAAACCACTCTATCAAGCAATGATCAAAGCGGTCAGTCAAACCCTTGAAAATATGGCTTTTATGGAAGTGATGGAACACTTTGATCGCTCCTATGAAATCCCTGCTGAGGAACTTGCCTGGAACAGTTTATTGATCAATGACCCGGTTCAGGGCGAGATTCGTCTGGCCATGTCCAAAACTTTTCTTAAAAAACTCACTGGAAATGTTTTTGGCATTGATGACGACGAAATAACCCAGCCGCAGATAGACGATATCCTGAATGAGCTACTCAATACCATTGTCGGACTGTTCCTGACCAACCTTCTTGCCGATGATCAGGAATATAAAATGGGGCTGCCAGAACTGGGCGAGGAAGAGCTGCCAGAAGTCGATGAAAACACCATCGTTTGGAAATTGATGACAGATGACGAAGACGCTCTGCAGATTTTTGCTGCCGGGGCTTCGCTGGTTGCCTTAAAAGATAATTGAACCATAATGTTTTTAAATTTCCAATGTTAGATAAACACAGATAACTTCCCTACAAAGGAGCAAACAATGGGTAAAACAGTCTTAATTGTCGATGACTCTAATACTATGCGTAAAATTGTTTCACGCTCACTCCGTCAGGCAGGAATTGATTTTGATCAGATTCTTGAAGCCGGTGATGGTCAAGAAGCACTGGATGTTTTAGCTTCAAACAAAGTTGATGTGGTTTTGAGTGATATCAATATGCCCAACATGACCGGCTTGGAATTCCTCAAAGCTAAAGCAGAGGATGATGCTATCAAAGGTATTCCTGTGATAATGATTTCCACCGAAACCGGTGCCGATATTATTGACGAAGCAAAATCGTACGGCGCTATAGGAGCGATAAAAAAGCCATTTACTCCTGATTTGATCAATGAAGTCCTCGGACCACTACTCTGATCCTTGGCAGCAAGTTGAAATAATTCCCCCGGCGAGGTTACAAAACAATAACTTAGCCGGGGGTTAAAAGGAGTTTTACGTGAAATATGCTCAAAACATAGCCGATGCAACCCACGAGATTTTTTCCAGCATGGTGATGCTGGAGGTCACTCCAGGGGAGCCGTTTAAGCGGGCTGATAGTAAACTGGTCAACAGTATCTCAGGAATTATCGGTTTGGCCGGTGAGATCAAAGGGATGCTGGCAATCCATCTACCAGATAAAGCAGCACTGGCGATTACCACTGCTTTTCTCGGGATGGACGTTGAAGAGATTGATGAAGATGTCTGCGATGCGGTTGGCGAATTAGCCAATATGCTGGGCGGCAGTATAAAAACAATTGTTGACCCCGACGGCAGCAAGGTTCAGCTATCTATGCCATCAACAGTTCATGGCGAAGACTATGCCGTTGACTGCCTGACAAATGCAGAATCAGTTACGGTCCCGTTTGTATTTAACGGGCAGTCCTTCATGGTCGAATTACAAATCAGCCAAAACAACTGATTATCTCTCTTTTTACTTCTTCCAGAGGAATAATAGTGGAATTTGCTAAAAAAATCGTAGAAACAACCGACGAGATCTTTAACACGATGATTTTCCTGGAAGTAGCTGCCGAAAGTCCACTGACACAAGGTAAACAGGCTCTCGGATGTCACATTTCTGCCATGATCGGTCTAACCGGTGATTTTTCTGCAATGCTTGCGATTCATTGTCCAGAGGGTGTTGGTTTGGCAATTTCTGGAGCAATGCTTGGCATGGAGATTGAGGAAATTGATGCCGATGTTAAAGACGCCTTGGGAGAAATTGCCAATATGGTTGCCGGAGGATTAAAAGAAAGATTCGCCACCGAAAACATTCATCTGGAACTGGCTATCCCGACAGCTATATCAGGGAAATCATATACAATTGCTTCCACAACAAGAAGCAACCGAGTCATTATCCCTCTCAGTATTAAACAGGGTCAATTTTTTATCGAGATAAAGTATCATCTCAACTAACTTTTAAGCAGCAAAGAGGCTATTTTGGATCAGCGGGCTATAGTTGATGTCGTCTGTAAGTCAGGCATGGAAAACCTGGCTGGAGAAATTGGCGTCCTGCTGGGACAAGAGTTGGTATGTTCTGACGTTCAACTCAATCTCACCACAAAAGAAGACCTTTTCAGCAATCTGGAGCGTAAAAAAACCGCTCTAACCCGCATGACGGTTGGGGGTGATCGTGAAGGCGATTGCTATCTCCTGACTAGAATTTCCTCAGCTGCCATTCTCGGTGGCACCTTGATCATGCTCCCGGAAGACGTTATTGAGGAGAGTGCCCAAAGCGAAAAACTTGACGGTGAACTTGAAGATGCTTTTGGCGAAGTCGCCAATATTATAGCTGGTGTGTTCACCCAGGCATTTGTTGATAAATACGCGAAAAAGCTCCGCTTCATAAAAAAAACGGTTGAGGAGCTGATCCCGACCAAAATTGACCCCGCCAGTGATGAGCCCTTCGCCACGGGAAATTACCATATTACCAGTGGTAATATGAAGATCGGCGACAAAGATCTGGGGCCGTTTGAATTTGTTGTCCCTGCCGCAATTTTTGAACTGGAAGAGGCTGCGGTTGCAGCTCCCGCGGAAAATGAGACTCCAGGAGAAACTGAAACTCCTGCAGAACAACAAACGTACGCGACTGCAGAAGCTGAACCAGTCGTTGAGACCAGTCAACCTGCTTTATCAACTCCTATTCAGGAGCCGACGCCAGCAGCAGAAAAAAAACCAGCCTTCGCCGATGCCAAGAAATTAACCGATGTTGTCTTTAACGCAACGATCGGACAGGTCGGTGAAGAGATTGGGGCATTACTTGGCCAAGCCCTGACATGTGATGACATTCAGCTGGTTATGACCAGCAAAGCTGATTTCTTTTCTAACCATTGTAATGAAAAATCAGTTCTGACCCACATGAAGGTCACTGGAGATCGGGAAGGCTTGGGCTTTATGGTTGCGCAGGTTCACGATGCAGTCGTTCTCGGCGGCACCCTGATCATGCTTCCTGAAGATCAGATTGCAGAACAAAAGAATAGTGATCAGTTTGATGGCGATGTAGAAGATGCCTACGGTGAAGTTGCTAATATTCTTTCTGGCAGCCTTACCCAGGTTTTTCTGGATCGCTATCCGAAGAAGCTCCGTTTTATCAAAACCGAGGCAGAAATAATTGTTCCGACCAAAATTGACGCTGTTTCTGATCAACCCTTTCCCGAAGGAAATTATTATCTGGCGTCATTTGCAATTCAGCTGGAAGGTTATGAATTACACCGAATACTGTTAATTTTTCCCGCAGAAATTTTCGATCTTGAAAATGAGCAAGCCACGGAGACAACTCAAGATCAAACCGTACCATCTGCAACTGAACAGACAGCGACACCATCTACCACTGCGACAAAAGGGACAACCGAACCAGCGCCGGGCGAATGGGGAGGGCCACCAGCAACAGAAACCACCGCAGAGCCAACCGAGGCAACCGAGGCAACCTCTAATAATGTCAGCACCAGCAAAGATTCAGCATCTCAACCGATGGTGGAACCGACTGGCTCGCCCATTGTACTATTGATCAGTGATAAAAAAACCGACGCCGATCCATTTGTAGAAATTCTATCTTCTGCCGAATATGAGTGTCAGGTTTTAACTTTTCAAGAAGAGGTCAAAGAGTTGTTTCAGCAGCACAAAATTCTCGGAATTTTTCTGATTATGGCACAGGTTGGCGAAAAGGGCTTTGCTTCAGCAATCAAACTACAATCGGCAGGTCGACCATTGCCACCCATTATTTTTGCCGGTTCAGAGTGGACCCGTTCTGCGGTACTTCGAGCCGTCAAATATGGCGCAAAAGATATTCTGGTCATGCCAGCCAGCAGCAATGACATCCAGGATAAGATAACCCGGCACATCAAAAAAGCCAGCTGATTTCCCATAGTTTATGCGGGTAAATTTTTCTTCTTTATCTTTTCAATTAAGGTCGTTCTCTTCAAATTAAGCATCCGTGCCGCTTCTTTTTTATTTCCACCGGTTCGGCTGAGAGCCTGAAGAATCAGACGATCCTCAAATTCGCTGATCAAACCATTGAAATCCAGCCCTTCCTCAGACCATTCAGCTTCTGGAGCAGCAGAGGAAAACAAGGATTGGCCTGTTTCCCTTACCGGAGAAACAATCTCATCAGCTTTTAATTCTAAACAACAATATTTTTCCGGTAATTCCTTTAAGGTAATCCGCTTCCCTCGGTGCAAAATAACCAACCGTTGCATCAGGTTTTCTAACTCCCGAACATTGCCCGGCCAGCGATACATTTGTAAACTTTTCATAGCAACGGGATCGATAGTTGTACGTCGATCCGTTTTTCGCCGGCTGAAGCGTTCAATAAAACTTTCTATCAATATCACCAGATCATCCTGTCGCTCACACAGCGGTGGGGCAACCAGAGGAATCACCGCAAGCCGATAATAAAGATCCTCACGGAACCTTCCCTCAGCGACCAACTCTTCCAAATTTTGATGGGTTGCCGCAATGACCCGGACATCAACCTTGGTCGGCCGGACCGCGCCAACCTGTTCAACTTCACGTTCTTGAAGCACGCGCAACAGTTTCGCCTGCAGGTTCGGTTTCATGTCACCAATTTCATCTAGAAACAACGTCCCGCCATCAGCAAACTGAATCCGACCAATCTTTGACTGCTGCGCCCCGGTAAAAGCCCCTTTGACATAACCGAACAGCTCACTTTCCAGCAGCTCGTCAGGAATTGCAGCACAGTTGACTGGAACAAAGTGGGAAGTTTTTCGCGGGCTTTTATCATGGATCGCTCGGGCTATCAGCTCTTTCCCCGTTCCACTTTGACCCTGGATCAGAACCGTGCTCTCACCATCTTCCGCGACGCAGGAAATTAACTCAAATAGTTCCAGCATCTGCGGCGAACGCCCAATCATTCCCCCGAATCCACTCTTAACAATCATCTGCATCAAACCCATTTTCTTTATATAGAGTAATTATTTTGACACTAAAACACAAAAGATTGGATCACAATAATATAAAACCTATAATGTGTCAATATTTAGACACTACAATAAGTTAAAAAGTTGCATAACCTTGAGCCTCTTACAAAAGTCGTCATCTTCGTGAAAACGGGGATTCAGTTTTTTTGAAGGCATGCGTTCCACTGGATGCATCTTAGAACCTCGTAGACGGTCAGATTGGTGGTCTGGCCGAGGTTTATCCCAAGAACGCCATCAGGAATACAACTCCGGGAGAGAATCGGCATTTTTTGTCACCTGCAGCGGTTGCCAGTTTTTAAGTTGAACCGCCAGGTTCTGCCCGTTCCAGCTGCTACCTGTAGAACTGTAGAGCGCGCGATCAAGAGCGTGCAGTTCTTGGGCGAAAACCACAGGAACTTTGGCACAAAGCTGTTCATAGGGGCCAACTGCCGCAGGATATAGAATTCGACTCCAGAGCACCAACGCCTGACGGGTTGCCTGCGGATCGTTCTGCTCTACGGCCCGTAACAAGATCTGCCGGGCCGCTTTTTCATCGGGTGCGACCTCTTTGGATGTGTTTTTTAGCGATGTATTTTTACGTCGCCGGATCCGCCAGAAAAACACCAGGGTCACCAGCCAACCTAGCGCCATACCCAGACTCAGCCAGGGCCAGAAACCGGGGGTGGTTTCGCTCGCTTGAAGCGGCGCAGAAACTGCTGCGCCCCCCACTGGAGAACTGGTAGGGATTGATAGCTTACCCTGCTGCTGAGTTTGCGGCGCGGTAGAGGTAGAAACTGTCCCGCCTGCGGCCGGAGCGACATCCAGCTCCAAAGGATCGAGATGAGCTGTGCGCCAACGACTAGCCGCGACATCCCACCAATCAAGATCGACTGCCGGGAGGCTATAATGTCCGGCGCGGGTTGGCACCAGAGCAATCTTCTGTTCCAATCTGCCGATGATGCCGTTGAGTTCCATGGCATCATCGCGCTTCGGCTGATCGGGATAGCTCTTGAACCCATCTGGAACCGTCAGTCTCAGGTCGGGAAGTTGTGCTGACAACACCCCCCTGGCACTCAAACGCAGGGTGCGAGTCGCCGGTTCACCGACCGTCAACTTCGGCGGATGCTGCTGCCAGTCATCCTGCAGCTCCAACGCTACCGCCGGAATCCAGGGGCGACGGTTAAGATCGGCGGGTAGCGGCAAAATTTCAACCTGCAGCGCCTGTGATGTGCGGCGCACGCGCTGACCCTGTTGACCAAAGCGATCGAAACGGGTCCGACCGGTCGCAATACTGCCATCAAACTGCAACGCTGGAATCTGCATCTGGCCACTCCCCTGCGGGAAGATCGCATAGTTGCGTTCAATCACCTGATAAAGTTGACCATTGCGGCGAGTTTCATAACTGCGATCATCCCCTAACTTCTTGACCACCGCAGCTACCCCTGTGGGCTGAGGCTCATTCAACTGCCCATCGAGAAGATCAACGTGCCGCAACAGGCGCACCTTAAACAGCAACTGCCCCTGAGATACAATTTTCAGTGGATTGACTTCGGTTTCAAGTATCAACGGCTCACCTGCCCCGTCACCCTTGTCCAGTGTTTTTGCAACCCCAATTAAAATAGGACGTGAACAATCCGTTGCGAAACAGACCTCCGGAATCAGCAGCGTTCCAGTGGCTTTCGGCATCAGAGTCAGGCGATAAACCACCGACCGACTGACTTTGCCATTGAGGATCTGCATCTGGCTGCTCTCTGACTGCCTGAGTACATCCCAGTTCTTTTTCAGCTCAGTCAGATCGGGATCCCCATCGGGGCTACCGTCAACCCGCAACTGCAGTTGTAGGCTGTCGCCACTGGCAATACGATCACGATCCGCGACCGCCTGAACATTGATTGCAGCCACAGTGTTAATCCAGAGGAATAAAAACCCAAGAACAAAGAATGGGATACGCCAGCCATTTACCATGATCGATCCGTTTCTGCTTGCTGTCCGCGTTGGCGGTATTGATAGAGAAATTTGCGCCGCATCAGGCCACCTGGGTCATCGGGAATCTGCTGCAACAGCAGGCGCGATTCCCGTTGCTCATCCGTCTCCGGAAGCTGATCCTGGGATTCCGCTTTTTGGGCGGATGCGGGCGGTTTTTCTTGTGCTTTTTTATCCTCTGCGGATTGAGAAGTGGGCTGATCCTGTTGTTGTTTTTTGTCTTCTTTGCCAGACTGCCCCTGATCTTTTTGCTGGCCTTGTTCGTTTTTCTGTTCGGCAGATGAGGGTTGTGTTTGATCCTGAGGTTGATTCTTCCCCTTATCCGAAGAATCCTGCTGATCATCAGATTGTTTCTGTTGAGCGCTCTTGTCCCCTTTGTCGCCTTGCTGCTTTTTATCTTGTTTCTGTTGCTGTTTCTTCAGCTCTTTTTCAACCAGATCTTTATTAAACTGCGCATCCTCGTGCGTTGAATCCTGTTTTAATGCCTGTCCATAGGCCTTCAGCGCCCCCGGCAGATCCCCCTGTTTCGCCAGCGCATTGCCCTGATTGTAGAAATCATCGACCCCCTCCAACTCTTGCAAAAGTTTCGCGGCTGCGTCAAATTTGCCTTCTTTATACAGCGCACTTGCCTTCCAGCGTAAATTTTCAAACTGCTGGGCTGCATCCGCATAATCCTTATTCTCAAAAGAGACTGCTGCCTGCTGATCGGGGGTACGCCAGAGATCCTGCCAACTGAGCGCTTGGGCCGAAGTGGGAACAAACAGGAGCAGCGGCAGAACCAGCAACCAGCCACGCCGAAAGGCAAACGCCACCAACAAGGTCAACGGCCAGAGCAACCAGACACCCTCTTCGCGCCAGACATCCCCGGTCACGGAACGACTTGAATCTATTTGGTCCAAGCGATGGTCATCCAACCCAGTGAGCAGACTGTTCAAATCAGCATCATCAACACTGATGCTGTGATAGGAGCCATCAGCAGCAGTGGCCAACTGTTGCAAAACAGAAACATTCAGCTGCGGCAGCACCACATTGCCGCTCGCATCTTTAAAGAAGCCACCTCCCGGTTGCAGGATCGGCGCACCCTCTTTGGTACCGACACCGAGGACAGCCAATTCAAACCCCTGCCTTGCCAGTTCCCGAGCGGCCTCCAGACCGCTATCAGGTCGGTCTTCATCGGTCACCAGCAGCAGACGACCATGCTTCAACCCGGCTTGCTGTAGCAGCCCCTGCCCAAGGTGGATGGCGCGTGCGAGGTCACTCCCCTGGACGGGCATCATTTCGGGATCGAGACTCTTGAGCAGAGCCTCGATAGTATGACGATCGGTCGTAAGCGGCGTAACGATAAAGGCATCAGCGGCAAACACGATCAAGGCAGTCTGCCCCTCTGTACGTTGACGCAACAGATCTTCGACCTTGAGCCGCGCCCGCAGAAAACGACTCGGCTTGAGATCTGCTACCTCCATCGAACGCGAAAGATCAAAGAGCACGACCAGGGCCGACTGCTGCCGGAAGAGCGGCTGCGGCTGGCGCTTCCAGACCGGACCAGCCAGAGCAAGAAGTGTGATCAATAACCCGAGCAGCAATAACCAGAGCGGCCAGTTGGCACGGCGCACCGAACGCCCCAAAAGCAGATGTGGCAGCAGTTCTGGATCACAAACCGCCTGCCAGCTGTGGCGGTGCAATTGGTGCCGCGCTAACCACACCAGCAGCAGTAGAGCAAGAGGCAATCCCCATAGCCATTCGGGACGCAGAAAATGGAACTCGTTCATTCACGCCTCCGTCTTGGAAATATCGGCAGTATCGGCACGAGAATCAGCAGCAGGCAACCAGCCAACATAAAACCCAGCGGCCAGCAATAGAGTTCAGAGATAGGCCGATAGACATCATGATCGTGTTCGACCGGCTCTAAGCGATCGAGTTCGGCGTAGATTTCGACCAATTGCTCGGTATCGCGGGCGCGAAAATAACGCCCGCCGGTTTGCTGCGCAATTGCAGTCAGGGTCTTCTCATCAAGATCGGCCGACGGATTAACAGTCTGTTTAAAAAAGAAGTTGCGCACCTCCATACTGTCGGCACCGATGCCGATAGTGTAAATCTTCAGATTTTCCCGCGCTGCGAGTTCGGCGGCTTTAAGGGGTGTCAACAGTCCCGCAGTGTTGGCACCATCGGTCAGCAGAATCAGAACCTGGTTCTCCCCTTCACCATCTTTCAGACGTTTCACCGCCAGCCCGATGGCATCACCGATGGCAGTCCGCTCACCAGCCAATTTGAGAGCTGATTCACTCAAGAGCTGCTGAACAGTGTGCCGGTCGAAGGTCAATGGGACCTGAACATAGGGCTGGTCGCCAAACAGGATCAAACCAAGTCGATCACCAACGCGACGTTGAATAAACTGATCAGCCACCGTCTTGAGCGCAGTAAGTCGATCGACGGTTTCGCTGCCGAGCTTAAAGTCCTGGGTTTGCATACTGCCGGAAAGATCGACTGCAAGCAGCAAATCACGTCCGCTGACTGGCAGTTCAATCGGTTCTCCCAGCCATTGAGGCCGAGCCGCAGCGCCAACCAGTAACAGCCAACACAGCAGTGCCAATGGCAGTTGCCAGCGGCCTTTGCGGCGCCCTTTCTGATGCTGCACCCCGCCAAACGGGAGGAGGGTCGGCACCCAAAGTGCGGCTTCTTCAGCGGCCAGAGCAGGAGGGCAGAGTCTGTATATCAGCCAGGGAAGAACCAATAAAAGGAAGGCCCAGGGCCAGTCAAAATGAATCATCGCCCCCTCCAGAATGACAGCGGTTGCGGCGGGAGTTGTTTCAGCCACTTGCGGCAGAGATCAAGCAAAGGTGTTGCTTGAATCTCGACCGACGGGCGATAAGGGGCGTCGCACAAAATACGTCCGACACCGGTCGTAAAGGGACGTTCACTAAAGCGGCCATCCAGAAAGGCGAGCCAGGCGTCCCCACTTAAACCCGCGACTTCATGACGGGGAAAATGACTGATCGCCGCCTGACGCAACAGCCGCGACAGGGCGGATGCCAGCTCACGACCGCTCAACCCTTGTAGACTATCAAGCTGAGCGAGTGCCAGCCGCCGCAACCGTCGCCGCTGGCGAAAACGGATCAGCAGCAAAATACCCAGACCGCAAAGAATCACTAAACCCAGCAGCAGCCACCATCCTGGTGCAGGTGGCCAATAGCCAATCGCTGCAGGCAGATGGATATCATGCAGCGGGAGGGTAGGTACCGCTGGTGGCAGCATAGCTGGAGTGATCGGGACAGGCATTGCAGGCTGCGGCATCCTTAGCTCTCCCCTTTCACACCGGTCAGACATTCCAAGGGATCGAGGTTGGTCGGCAAAGAGAAGAACCACGAGCGCTGACGGCGGCAGAAATCCTCCAGCATCTTGCGCCGTTGAATGAAATGACCTTGATAATTCTGCCGCGCGTTCAATGCTGCCGTAGCAATGGTCAGGTCACGCCGGCCATCACTCAAGCGGTAAGTGCCAGCGGGTGGCAGCTCTGCTTCCATGGGGTCGTAGCAGTGAATCAGCCCAAGTTCGCAATGACGACTCAATAGGGCTAACTGTTTTTCGACTGCATCATCCCACTGGTTGAAATCACTCAAGAGTAAAATCAGACTGCCAGGCCGTGCCACCCGTTGCAGACGCTGCAGGGTTGCGGCCAGACGTTGCTGCGGGGCGAAGGGTTGATGCGGCGCACGCTGCCAGACCGGATCAGCCACCATCTGTCGCAGTAATTCCAAGACCGCCTTTTTACCCAACTGCGGGCGCAGTTCAAGGTTGCGTTCTTCAGAGAAAATAAACCCGCCGATCCGATCCCCTCGCGCCAACGCCTGCCAGGCGAAGAGCGCCGCCAACTGCGAAGCCTGCACCGCTTTGAAACGGCCACGGGTGGCAAAGAACATCGGCCGCCGATAGTCGAGGGCAAGCAGTACCGGGCGTTCACGCTCTTCGTGGAACAGTTTGGTATGAACCGTACCGCGCCGCGCCGTCACCCGCCAATCGATGCTGCGGACATCGTCACCGGGTAGGTAGGCTCGCACCTCGGCAAACTCCATACCGCGCCCGCGAAAGCGACTTTGGTAACCACCATTCTGCATAGCGAGCCTGCGACCGGACTGCTGCATTGAAGGGAGCAGACAATCTCCGAGCGCGATCAATTCGGTCAGATTGATGGTGACCGGCGAATGACTCGTGGATGAAACCTTAAGCGGCATCAGGGCACCGGCACCCGTGCAATCAGTTCGGAGATAATACGGTCGGCGTTCATACCATTAGCCTCGGCTTCATAACTGAGGATCAAACGATGACGCAGCACATCGAAGGCCAGATTCTGGATATCTTCAGGCAGCACATGATCACGACCGTCCAGCCAGGCGCGGGCGCGGGCGCAACGATCGAGGGCGATGCTGGCGCGCGGACTGGCTCCATATAGAATGGCATGTTGCAAATCTTCACCGTAAGTCTGTGGGTTGCGGGTCGCCAGCACCAGCTGCAACAGGTATTCTTGTAGATTTTCTGCCAGATAAAGATCAAGCACCTGCTGGCGCGCCCGGCGTAGTTCGTTGGTCGTCAGGGGGGTAAAATCTGATTGTGAAATCAATGCACTGTTTTGCCCGGCAGCCTCCCTCCGCGCGAGTTCGAGGATCAGACGTTCACTCTCGACCGCCGGATAGCCAACCCGCACATGCAGCAGAAAGCGGTCGAGTTGAGCTTCTGGGAGCGGATAGGTTCCCTCCTGTTCAATCGGGTTCTGGGTCGCCATGACCAGAAAAGGATCAGCCAGCGGATAGGTCGTTTGCCCGACACTGATCTGACGTTCGGCCATGGCTTCAAGTAACGCCGACTGCACTTTGGCTGGCGCACGATTAATCTCATCGGCCAGAATCAGATTATGAAACAGCGGCCCCGGCACAAAGGCAAAAGAACCTTCCTGAGCCCGGTAAACATCACTCCCGGTCAAGTCGGCGGGCAGCAAGTCAGGCGTAAACTGAACACGGTGGAAGCTTCCCTCCAATAGTTCGCCTAACTCGCGAATGGCGCGGGTTTTGGCCAGGCCGGGTGCGCCTTCGACCAACAGGTGACCGTCGGCCAACAGGGCAATCAATAAGCGTTCAATCAACTGGGGCTGGCCGATCACCTGCTGAGAGAGATTCTCTTTCAACTGGCCGAAACGTTGTTGTAACAAATCCATGAGAAGTACCCTTAACTGAAGTTTAGAATTCCACCACTCCCCGACCCCTCTTAACCGGGCGCTGTGGAATGTTCTTTGACTGTTGAAATCTGCCGAAACTTCGCGATTTTTCTTTGACCTGATGGCCACACTACCCTTTTCGAAGCATTTTGTGGTTCGAATGTTCCCGACTTCGGATGCCAGCGGCTGCGGATATCGAAATGCCGAAAAAACCTATGTATTATAGATGAAGATCACCTGACTGACCAGAGGAAGACAGCATAAACAAGCTGAAGTTTATTTTGCATCCAACTTCAATGCATTTCAAGCGCTGCACACCCTCCACGTTACGTAACAGCCACAGACAGGAAAGGTTGGCATAGCCGAAGTCACGCAGGGTCTGATCAATCCATTGGTAACATTCCGCCTGAGTTGAAGAGACGGGTTCGAAGGCATATAAATATACATAATGGTTTTCATCCTTTCATTATGAATGTTTTTCTCTCTATTGTTCAGACTCATCACATGCTAGAAACACGAGACTTGCTTCAGACTCATTTATTTTGGAAGAGCCTGCAAGATTGACATGTGCACAGGATGGTCATAAAATCCCACCGCTTCAGTCAAGTTGTACATTTAACGATGAAGAATGACTATCTTGAAAGAAAGGTTGAAAATGAAAGTTCTGATTACCGATGAAATCTCCGAGAGTGGTTTGTTGCCACTGAATGAAGACCCACGAATTCAGGTTGATAAGAAACTGGGCTTATCAATCCCGGAACTGCATAAAATCATTGGAGACTATGAGGCGATTATTACCCGAAGTGGAACCCAGATCGACAAGGCGCTACTGGAACATGCACATAACCTGAAGGTTATTGCCAGAGCTGGAGTGGGAATCGATAATGTTGATGTTGATGCCGCAAGCAGTAAGGGAATCATTGTGGTCAATGCTCCTTATGGTAATGTCAATTCGGCGGCAGAACACACCATGGCGATTATGCTTTCTCTCTGTCGAAATGTGCCGGTTGCTAACAGCAGTCTGAAAAGTGGTGAATGGCAACGCGCACCTTTTACTGGCCGTGAACTGAAGGGGAAAACCGTCGGCATTATCGGCCTGGGTAAAGTTGGTGGTCGGGTAGCGCGGCGTTGTCGGGCATTTGAGGCAGAAGTTATTACCTCAGATCCCTATATTTCTGAAAAACGAGCTGATGATTTTGGCGTCAAATTACTGCCGTTGGAAGATATTATCCGTTTTTCTGATATTATTACTGTCCATACCCCGCTTAACGAAGAGACCCGAGATCTGCTTTCGGCCGAAAGTTTTAAAGGGATGCAGGATGGGGTGATCATCATCAACTGTGCCCGCGGGGGCATCATTAACGAAGCGGCGATGCTTGAAGCCCTGGAGAGCGGTAAGTGTTCTGGAGCGGCATTTGATGTCTGGAGCCAGGAACCACCGACAACTGATGTTCTGAAAAAATTGATCGGCCATCCGAATATGCTGGTCACACCACATTTGGGAGCTAATACATTTGAAGCACAGAAAAATGTTGCAGTTGATGTCAGTAAAGAGATTGTTGATTATATTGATGGTCGCCCGTTGACCAACGCAGTAAATATCCCACGTTTTGATCCGGATCAGATGGAGCATATGAAACCATTTATGCAACTGGTTTCTATTCTTGGCGATTTTATCTCGCAATTGGCTCCGCCAAATCCGAATAAAATCACCTTTTCTTATAACGGCAAACTGGCACGCTATGATTGTGCTCCGTTAAGTGTCTGTGGTTTGGCGGCACTGCTTAATCATTGTTCGGATCAGGATGTCAACATGGTCAATGCCAGCCTGGTTGCCAGGGATATGGGGATTGATGTTGAATCGATCCGCTCAACCGAAACCGATTCGTTTTCCAGCCTGATTACCTTAACCCTGAAGAGTGCCAAGGGGAGTCGGACTATTGCCGGAACTTTGTTCGAGGGAACCCCGAAGATTGTCAAAATGCGTAATTTCGCTATAGATTTTCGGCCTGAAAATCATATGTTGGTGATCAGTTATCAGGATCGCCCCGGCTTAATTGGTAAGATCGGAACAATTCTCGGTGAGGCAAATGTTAATATTGGTAACATGAGTCTTGGTCGACAGGAAAAAGCTGGAGAAGCGATGGTGGTCTTTTCGGTCGACTCACCGGTGGATGAAAACACCCTACAGAAGGTCGGTGATGCGGTAAACGCCAAATTCATCAAGGCGGTGCATATCAATCAGGTGTAAGTAGGCTGAATCAATGTGCCTGTCTGGACATATTCTGCTGATGTCAGGCAGGCACATCTTACTCTTCAATGAACAATGGGAGCTCACAGAGTGGAATAATACCGCGCTCCTCGGCACGTCTGAGTAAACGGTTGACCGCTTGAACGCCCTCATCTCCCAAATCGAGGGAGAAATCGTTCACATAGAGTTCAATATGGTTGCGCACCACGCTATCATCCAGTTCCTGAGCATGCTGTTTAATATAATCCTGTGGCTCTTGCGGATGTGCATAAGCATATTCGATGCTCTGCCGCAGGGCTGCATCAATTTTTCTGATCAATGTGGTCCCAAGGTTTCTTTTCGCCAGAATTCCCCCCAGCGGAATCGGATACCCGCTCTCTTCTTCCCACCATTGGCCAAGATCCAGAATCTGTTTTAATCCGTGCCGCTGATAGGTGAAGCGTGATTCGTGAATAATAACCCCGGCATCTGCGCGCCCCTGTCCGACCGCAGCCATTATTTTATCGAAGGGGAGAATCAACACATCCTCATAGCCATCAGAGTAGAGCTGCAATAGCAGATTTGCTGTGGTGAGCTGCCCGGGAATAGCAATTTTTTTACCCCGCAATTTTGCCATCGTAGTGTTCTCAGTGGCAATAACCAGGGGGCCACAACCCCTTCCAAGGGCTCCACCGCTGCGCAATAATACATAGTTTTGACGCAGATGACCGAGGGCATGATACGATATTTTGGTCAGGTCAAGTTGACTTTTCAGAGCCAGTTGATTGAGGGTTTCGACATCTTCAAGTTGCTCGATAAACTTCACTTCGGAGCAGGGAACTTTACCGTGAATCAGCCCATAAAATATAAATGTATCGTTGGGGCAGGGAGAATAACCCAGGCTTAGTTGTCGCATTTTACCCCCATGTTCTTATTCTGCTGGCCAGTTTTCAAGCAGTTCTAAAATTCCTAGTTGAGCCGCCTTTGCGCCGCGAGAAATATCCCATTGCTGCGGATCACGGGTTCCGGTCGGGTTGGAAATACCGCGTAGCTCCAAAAGGGGAACTTCGAACTCAGCACAGACCCGTGCAACTGCCGCCCCTTCCATGTTTTCACAAATTCCACCGGTGCGTTGCTGCAATTCAGTGCTCAGCCTGGGGTAGCCACTACAACCATTAACAGTTACAAATGATCCACAAACGACAGTGGGAAAAATCTCCTGCGCCCATTTGAGCAGATCTGAATTGAGAGTAAATGATTGCTGAATGATTGGTGCAAGCTGAGGGGTTTGCGGTAGGTTGAGTTGATCCAGCGGGATGAAATTATCAGCGGTGGCAACACCCAAGTCGCCGAAAATTTCTTTCGCTGCCAAAGCCAGCTGCCCAACCTGGAGACCGCTGTCAGGATAACTGCCACCACAACCGCAAAGGAGAACTGCCAAGGGCGTGTACTCGCTCAAAAGGCGAGTCAGCTGCATGGTCATGTTGACCTGGCCTATTCCCCCGTGGCTCAGGAGAACCTTTTGCCCTTGTAGCATTCCAGAGAAAACCTGAATCGACCCACAATAGAGAATCTGTGGATTGATCATATTTTTACGTAGGATACTGGTTTCCAGCGGGGCAGCAGCAAGAATAAATAACATACTAACCCTTGAACCAGCCATGACGAATCAGATCACGGCGTAAATCGATGCCCTGATTACGTACCATTCCATGATACCAGAAGCGTTTTCTTCTTAGCTTCATCTCGGTTGGTGGATCGAGCCGTTTGCGGCGGTCAATCAGAATTTTTTTAAAAGTGCCGTCTGGTTCCGAGACAATCGACACAATTTTATCAGCCAACAGCTTTGGTGCAACTTCTATTACCAATTGAATGGTATCGCGAATAATTAGGCCCTGTTTATACTCCCAGAGGTCGCCGTCAAAAGTATTTTCACATTCGGTAACAAAATCGCTCCAATCGAGTAATAAGCCACCAAATTCAACTTCCGACAATTCATGATTCGGAAGTTTTAATTTAATTAATTCTTCAATCTGTCCCTGTTCTTTGCGGGTCAGGAAAAAAGATAGCCCTTCCTCAACCTGATACATATCTAGCTGTTCGATCATTTCCCGGCAGAAGATTGTCGCATCAAGTTCGTTGTCACTTAGAGGGGATAGTGATTCAGGGAGAAGCCTTTGTGATAATCCAAGTAAAGAGAGATGGTCGTGGCCAAAATCCGCAGGGAGAACCAGGTTGTTGCTGTAGGGGATTTCATGCTGATGGAGGAAGTTACTCAAGCGTAGATGGTTATCGGAAAAGAAAGTCAGTACTTTTTCTTCAGAATAGAAAAACTCCAATCCCATGCGGTTATTTGCTATGCCGAACCCAACAAAGCCATCATGAATCATCCGATTCATATATGGCGCAATGTTTCGCAGAATAAGAGCAGTTGAGAGATAGGGCGAATAAAAGACAGAAGGGATGGGACGCTCATTTTCTCCACTTGGCCGAGAAAGAAACTTTTCTTCAGGGTAGTATTCCAGGATAAAAAAAGATTCATCAGGGAGGAAACGGGAAAAATGATTAAAAATCGATTCTATTTTGCCGACAGTCGCGATAGCTGTGAAGCGGTAAGCATTGTCGCAGTCCTCCAACAGTGAATATTCAAAGCCCTCAAGCTGCAGAGCGTTAACGTTACTGTCTTGCCAACGGCGGATTCCCGCGGGAAGATCTAATGCATTTACCAAGTTAATTTCCTTCCCCCAAAAAAACGACTCGCTTCTCCATATGAAAACTTGCAGCGCATCCATCTGAGATTTTCGGATGAGCACTAAATTATAATAGAATAAGTAGAGGATTTTTTATGACAAGTCAATAAATGGCTAGGAGTCTGTCGGACTGTGAGGAGCAAAACGAAAATTCGGAGGTTTGAGAACA
>JASJGU010000313.1:0-4898 GCA_033791385.1 Desulfuromusa sp. | reverse complement strand
GGCCCCGGTGCACTTCTAAACGGAAGTGGTTCCCATCATACTTGGGGAAACCTGGGTTACTGGCTGAGTGCCAGACTGCGATTCTTCAATTCCATTGGCTTTACACCTGTTGTCCACAATCCGGACAGCTGGGAAGGTTGGTATTGGGGTGCGATGCACCATTGGGGTCAAAGTACGCGCCTGGGAGGTGCGGAAACCTACGGTACCGTTGAAGATTGCCTCAAAGAGGCTGAAATGGTGGTTTTCTGGGCCAGTGACCCCGAGTCCACCAGTGGCGTCTATGGTGCCCAGGAAGGGACAAGCCGACGTCAATGGCTGAAGGAAGTTGGCATCAAAACGGTTCATATCGATCCCTATTATAACCATACGGCAGCCCTGTTCCCGGGGAAATGGTTTGCACCCAGGCCTGCCACCAGTAACGCCATGGCCTTGGCCATTGCTTACGTCTGGATGACAGAAGACCTGTACGATAAAGAGTATATTGCTAACAGAACCACCGGGTTTGATGAGTGGAAAGAGTATGTCCTGGGAAATGAAGATGGTATTCCCAAAACCCCAGAATGGCAAGAGGGGGAAAGTGGTTTGACTGCTCGGGATATAAGGACATTAGCGCGTCAATGGGGAAAGAAACGGACCTATCTGGCCGCCGGTGGACTTCAGGGGTTTGGTAGCGCCTGTCGTTCAGCAACGGGGATCAATTGGGCGCGAACAATCGTCTGTCTGATGGCGATGCAGGGGATCGGTAAGCCCGGGGTTAATATGGGGAATTTACAGCAGGGAACGCCGGTTGACACGCACTTTTTCTTCCCAGGATATTCTGAAGGTGGTTTGTCGGGTGACTTCACAGGAACGGGTCTTGGCGTCAATATGTATCAACGAATGCCCCAGCTTCCCGCAATGAATACTGTTATGCAGACAGTTCCGAGGTTGAAGATTCCTGAGGCAATTATGGAGGGCAGTGCTCAGGGATGGGCTAAGGATTCCAAATCAATAGAGGCACAGTTTTCCAGTAACCGTTATCCCGCTCCGGGATATTCTCCGGTTCACATGTATTGGAAGTACGGTGGAAGCCATTTCGGCACGATGACAGAAACTAATCGATACGCGAAAATGTATCGTCATGAGAATCTGGAATTTGTTGTCAACCAATCGATATGGAATGAAGGAGAAGCAAAATTTGCTGATATCATTTTGCCGGCGTGCACTAACTTTGAACGTTGGGATATAGGAGAATTTGCCAATTGTGGTGGCTATATTCAGCACAGTTACACACAGTGCAACCATCGTGTGATTGCTTTGCAACATAAATGTATCGAACCGCTCGGAGAGTCAAAAAGTGACTTTGAAATATTTAAACTGATTGCGACTGAGTTGGATCTTGGGCTTTATTATACAGAAGGTTCGGACGAATTAGACTGGTGTAAAAGAGTGTTTGACGGAACTGACCTCAAGAATAATATGAACTGGAAGAAGTTTCTGCAACGAGGCTACTATGTTGTTCCACCTCCAAAACCGGAAAACCGTGATCCGGTCAGTTGGCGGTGGTTTTATGAGGGGCGCAAGAAGGATGTGCCGGAAGTTAGCCCTCTCCCAGCCGACTACAAAGGGAATTTTGGCGAAGGGTTGCAGACTCAGTCCGGAAAAATTGAATTTGTGTCTAACAGTCTGAAGAGGTTTGATGCTGATGATCCCGAGCGACCACCTTTGCCGACCTATATTCCCTCATGGGAGGGGCATCACGAAAAAGAGTTGTACGCACGTTTTCCACTCAATCTGATTACACCACATTCGCGCTATAGCTTCCATACGATGATGGATGGCAAAGATTCCTCGATTAACGATATTCCGGCACACCGTGTTCTTATCAATGGAAAATACTACTGGCCGGTAAGAATAAATCCGCTCGATGCTAAAGCGCGTAGTATCGAACATCATAACCTGGTAGAGATGCACAATGACCGAGGGTCTGTCATCTGTGCGGCTCTTGTGACCGAGAGAATTTGCTCTGGGACGGTGCATTCCTATGAATCGTCCGCACGTTACGAGCCGATCGGGATTCCTGGAGAGTCTCCTGATGAAGGTGGGTGTGTGAATATACTGACTCCAAGTCGAATGATTATTTCAAAGTCACACTCGACAGCATGTAATTCCTGCCTGGTTGAAGTCCGACTCTGGCACGGAATCACAAAAGATTAATTGAGGAGATATATTGTGGATAAATACCATTTGATAGTCGATGTTGCTCTTTGTGAGAACTGTTGTAACTGCTTTCTTGCCGTTAAGGATGAATATTGTGGTAATGATTTTCACGGTTATAGCGTGTCTCAACCAAATCATGGTCATCGTTGGTTTGACGTTAAAGAAAAGGAACGAGGATCCGGAAGTTTGATGGATGTTGCATATCTTCCTGTGACCTGCAACCAGTGTTCCAACGCTCCCTGCGTGAGAGCTGCTAGTGATGGTGCGATTACACAGAGAAATGATGGAATTGTTATGATTCATTCGGATTTAGCCAAAGGACAACGACAATTGGTTGATAGCTGCCCGTATGGCCATATTTGGTGGAATGAGGATAAACAGCTACCACAAAAATGGTCTTTTGATGCTCATTTGCTTGATGCTGGCTGGAAAGAACCTAGGCCGGTTCAATCATGCGCCACTGCCGCGTTGACCTGTGTCAAGAGCAGTGATGCCGAGATGACAGCAAGAAGTGAGAGGGAGGGTTTAGAGGTTTTGCATCCGGAATTTGGAACACAGCCGAGGGTTTGGTATAAAAATCTGTATCGTTTCCGAGATGCCTTTATCGCAGGAACTGTTACCGTTGTAGAAAATGGTAAAAATGAGTGCGCGGCTGATGTCGATGTGACTTTATCGCGTAATGGGGACGTGGTAAAGCAAGTTAAAACCACTTGTTTCGGTGATTTTAAATTTGATCGACTGCCAGAGAAATCCGGGGCTTATAGCATTACAGTTACGTCTGCTGAAGGAGTTTCAGAATTTCTTGAGGTGAACCTGAGTGAAAGCATTAATCTGGGTGAAATATTGTTGAAGACGACTCATCCTTAAGAACCTGTTAATGTGTTAGGCTGGTGTTCCCAAGCATTATTTGTCTGACGCTGTCATTCTTCATCATCAAGCAGGTGCTCTCTAAGAATCACCTTGAAACTTTCAACCATATGCTTGGGATAAGATGTTGATGGTGATGCGATTCCTGCAGATGACTCCCAAAATGTCCCCACATGAGGGATAGGGACTAGGTCAAATTTGGCGGCATCAGGAAGCATCCTTGCCGGTATGTGGGCCAGAAAATTACTTGCCTGTATAATTTTCATCATGGAAATGGAGTGTGTTTTAACCGCAAGGACAGGAGGTTCAAGTCCATTCGCCGCAAAGTAAGATCTGACTCTATTTTCACCAACATTATCGCGAGCCAGTACAACCCAAGAGTATGCCGCCAGGTCTTTTGCCGTGACGATCACTTTTTGGAATAAAGGATGGGATGATGATGCAATCACCGAATGTTTTATCTGGACTAGACTTTCCTTGACAATTTCAGGATGAGACGGAAAGTCGAGTGTGCAACAAGCCAGATCGATGTCCCCTTCAAGCAGGGCAGGAACAATTGTACTGATAACACCGATTTCAAGTTCGATTTTGACTCCGGGATACTGATGATTAAATTTTATAATAACGGGCGGCAGAATTGTGGTCAGCCAGACGGGGCCAGCAGCGATTCTTAAGGTTCCTGCAATCCCTTGCTGGATAGCGCTGATTTCAGCAAGTGCGTGCTGATATTCGACTTCCATCAGTCGTGCTCGGCGAGCGAGAGCTTTTCCTTCACGAGTCAAAAGGACACCCTTTTGATGGCGCTCAAAAAGTTGAACCCCGATGGTGCTTTCAAGTTGTTTTATACTCTTTGTCAACGCAGGTTGGCTGATGTGTAAAGCCTCTGCGGCTGCTGACACATTATTGTGTTTTGCAACAGCTAGAAAATGACGTAATACGCGAGATTGCATCGTTCGCTGCAGCTCCTTGCAATATGGCTTAACTTTGGTGTTTGTCTGACTTACTATAACAAAAAGTTATGATTTTGGGGGAAAGATCTATGAGTTATTCTCTATCTCGTCTGGTATGCTTAAAAACTGTAATGCAGAGAAAATGAACCAAGCACTGTCAGCAGCTGTTAAATTGTTGATTCCATGATAGAGTTGTTGCCTTGCTGTCTGATAATTGAGTTAATTTAAGAAACAGTAGGCATGAGGTGAAGAGCCGGGACTGAGGTTTTTTGAATGTCAATTGTTTGAGCCCTCCATACCATCACCGGTTGCGGATGCTTTCAAGCAACCCTCGGTCTACACTAAGTAATAACAATTTGTAGTTTATTCAACCAAGTTATCGTAAGGCGGTGGGCTTAAGTTATCTGAACAATTTATTATCTGGTGATTTGAGTCCATTCTTATCGGTATAACGATGTTAAAGTTGTTTTGTCTGAAGAAGGGAGTTTTAGACGAGCATTGGGGCTCTGTGTATAAAACTTACTGTGTATGAGGCTTATTATCCAGGGAGGATAAATTATGAAGACAAAAAATACGATTGCTAGACTGGTTGTATTACTGACGATGTTGGCTTTTTCGGTTACTGGTTGTTCCAAGGAAGACGAGGCAAAAATTGATGGGAAAGTTGAAAAAAAAGTCATTGAGTTGAAGATGCACCACCATGAAGCTTCTGGTAATGCACTGGACACTTATTTTCAAGCGTGGGCTAAGAAGGTCGAACAGGATTCAAACGGCACGCTGAAGATAACTATTTTTGCAGGTAGTTCTCTGGGCAGCCCGAAAACGGCATTGGATATGCTGAGCACCGGTGTGTGTGATATTGCCTGGGCATTCAGCGGATTT
>JASJGU010000312.1:0-4353 GCA_033791385.1 Desulfuromusa sp. | reverse complement strand
CAGATCAGTCCCGCCATTGGTGTGAACTTCATATTGAGTTTTGGCCACAGTAGTCCATATAGTTAATCATATCAGCTGGTCATGCAGACAACCCCGACTTATACCAGCGAATTAGAGGTTGGCATCCAGCCTTCCGAAATTGTGCAAATCGCAGGACCGCACCAGCCTGCGAAGCAAATCATTTTCAAACTCGAGAAAACAGGCCAACTCTTTAATATCATAATTTAAAAGCTTTTTAATGCCGGCAGCATAGCCGGTGGAAATCCGAGTCAATGACCGCGCCTTTTCAAGGGCGGTGTGGTCAAGCTCGTCTAAGGGGACCACGTTATCAACGATACCCAATTGGCTGGCTGTTTTGGCATCGATGTCTTCTCCGGAAAGCAACACCCTGGAGGCAATGCCAGTGCCGAGCATCTTGGATAAAAAGAAGACGCTGCCACCTTTTGGAACTACCCCGAGTTCGATATTCGGATTTCGGAAAACTGTGTTGTCGGCCACGATCCTGTAGTCGCTGGCCAGGCCAATATTCATAAACAGCGGAATAACGTCGCCGCTGTCCGCGTGAACAACCAGCTTGCTGAGGTTTGCAATTTTCAGGATGAACTGGCCGACCGCATTGTACATTCTCTCGAGTAGTAATTGGTCGAAGTCCGACCCGATCATACTTTTATAAAAGGTGATATAATCCGTGCTTCTCATTTTGGTCACCGCCTGTTTGATAACCACGACTTTAACGTCGTCACGACAAGCGACAAGATCCAGATAATCAAGCAAGACCCCTTTGACGCCTAAGTCCGATACGTGCGCAAGCAGTCTACTCCGAAAGGAAAGAATCAGAACCTCGCCGGAAGTTTCGCCCCAAAAAAGCCCACGATCTACATTAAGTCTTGAGATATCCACGATACCCCCTGCCTTTGTTGTCCTTGGTTGTTTAAAGGCCGTCATCCGCTAAGGGTTTGGCCCAGTCCGGTAGCCCTTTCCAGGGCAGCCACGCCTTCCAGATAGCCGTAAAGCGCTACGTAGTAATAGGTCTGGGCCCGGGTTAAATCGGTGCGGGCATCCAGAACCTCGGTGGACGTCGCCGCCTGTTGCCGGTAACCCAACTGGGTGATTCTCAAGTTCTCTTCGGCCTGGGTCAATGATGCTTTGGCCGTTTCGATATTCTTTTCAGCAACCTCAAGATCCAGGAAGGCCTTTTTGATTTCCAACCGGATGCCGTCCTCGGCACTCCGGATCGTTTGCAGAAAGGCGCCCTTGTCGGCTTTTGCCTTGGATACTTTGGATTTTGTTTTAAAACTGTCGAAAAAAGTCCATTTGGCTTGAACGGCAACCCAGGCGTTATGCTCATTACTGTAGTTATTATTAGAGGCTTGCGGGTTGTCCCCGTCCTGCCCGTAGCCGCCGATGAGGGCAACCTGCGGATAATAGCCGCTCTTTTCCAACTGGGTTACGTTTTCAAGGGTTTCCAGGGAAAGCTGCAACACCTGCAGCAGGGGACGGTTTTGCATCCCCGTCTGGATCAGTTCATCCAAATGGTACACTTTGGGGGTTATCGTTTCGATATCTTCGATGCGGGTATTTCGGTTGATATCGAACGCAAGCCACCGATTAAGGTCGGACAGGGACATCTGGACAGCCGCTTGCGCTCTTTCCCGGTTCTGGATGGCGTTGGAAAGCGCCACCCTCGACCGGAGCAGATCGTTGAGCCGGATTACGCCCCGGTCATAAAAGCGCTGATTATCTCTTTCGTGGGAGCGGAGGGATTCGATGGTTTCATTAGCCACAGATAGCAATTTTTGGGTAAGAAGCACATTGTAATATGCACTTTTTACGCCTTTGGTCACGTCCAGGATCGCTTGTTTTTTTTCCTTTTCCTTGGTTTTGACACCCAGCTTCGCAATTTCATGCCGGGTCGACAGAGCAAATCCTGAAAAAAGTGGCTGGATCATTGTTAGATCCCAGTGGTACTGATCGGCGTGGGCGATCTGGACCGCCGGCGGCATACCGTTCACCTGCAGATAGGGGGCGTCAGCAAGGTACGTGTAGGCATAGTTGGCCGAAATCTTCGGGAGCCGGTCGGCCTTGGCACTGCCGCTTGCGTATACGGCGCCTTTCAGATTTTCCGTGGCCGCTTTCACGACGGCATTGTTTTCAACGGTAATTCTGACCGCTTCGGACAGGTTGAGCACTACATCCTGCGGTTCGGCACCGGCCGCTCCGCTTGAGAGTGCAAGGCCGGCCGCAAGCGCAATCAATAAAACATTGGCGTATTTATGCATGCGAAGATCCTTTGTTTATGCAGTGGCAGGCTTTGCCGTCTCGTTGGGCAGCCGGTGCTGTTTGGAGATTTTCCTCGGACGCATCACCAGCCAGTAAAGGATCGGCAGAATCAACAGTGTCAAGATCATGCCGAAGACCAGGCCCACCGAAAGCACAGCCCCCAGGGGCGCCCAGAGCGAAGACCCGCCGATAATCATGGGCACAACCCCCACGGCTGCGGCCATGGCAGTGAGAAAAACCGGCCGCATTCTCCGCTTGCCGGCGTTCAGCGCCACCTCGCGAATGTCTCTTGAGTCATCCGAATTGAGCAACTTGTCTGCGTATTCCACGAGGATGATGCCGTTTCTGACAACCAGGCCGCTGAGGCTGATGACCCCCAGAAATGCCGTGCAGGAAAATGGATAGTTTGTCAGGTACAGGCCCAGAAAGGCGCCGAACCAACTCATGGGAATGAAAGCCATGATCAGAAGCGCTTTACGAATACCCTTGAACTGAAAGAGAAGTACCATAAAAATCAGCAGCAGGCTGATGAGCAAAGAAGCAGTCTGTTCGTCCAGCACCGTGATCTGATCCTCCAGCTCGCCGCCGTATTGTATGGTGACTCCGCTGGGAAGATTAAGCGCGGCTACTTTAGGCTGTATCTCGGCCAGGATATCGTTGGGCATCCTTCCCAGCTGTGCTTCGCTGCGCACCGTCAGTGTGCGGACCCCGTTTCGGCGCCGGATCCTTCCGGACTGCCATTCGGGAAGCAGCTTCGCCACCTGGCGCAACAGAACTTTTTTACCGGTGATCGGAGAGATGAGATAGACATTGCCGATATCATCAAACTTATTCCGGTTTTCCTCGTCGAAGCGTAGAAGGATATCCACCGGATTATCACCTTCCCACAGAGTGGATACCGGCGCACCCTTGAAGCCGGCGGCCAGGGCTTGAGCGATGCCCTGGTTGGTGAATCCGAGGCGATTGGCAACCTCCTCGTTCACCTTAACATTGATCCCGAGGTAGTCCTGCTGGAAGGTCGTCCGGACGAAATTCGCACCGGGTGTGTCCTTTAAAATAGCGCTAACCTGCGCCCCGACTTTCTTGATGGCCGGCAGGTCATTCCCCACGACCCTGACTTCGACGGGGGCGTCCGTAGGCGGTCCCTGCTGCAGCAGCTTGACCAGGATTTCACCGTTTGGAAGGGCATTGTGCAAAACGGGGATCAGGTCCGCGACAATCTTGTCCGTGGCTTCGGCCGAAGTGGTGTTAATAAGCATCTGGGCAAAATTCGTTTCCGGGAACTGCGGGGCATACGTTACGAAAAACCGGGGAGATGCAGTTCCCACAAAACTCGTGATATCGACAACGCGTTGATCTTGTCGGAGAAGGGTTTCGAGCTTCCGGACCGCACGATCTGTGGTTTCGAGTCTGACGCCCTTGTCCATATAGATCTCAAGGCAGAATTGATTCCGCTCCACCTTCGGGAACATTCTGACCTGAACCTGGGTTGCCAGCCAGGCGGTGCCGGCGATGGAGAGTATGCCGAGCAGGATGGGAATGGCCGGCACTTTGAATGCCTGCGTCAACAGGGCGTCATAATATTTTTGCATGCTGCCCAGGAAAGAAAACGTCTGCTTTGTTTTTTTCGCCGAATGGAGCCCTGTCTTGATAAACAAGTAGGACAGGAGTGGGATAACCAGGATGGAAACCAAAAGTGAGACCGTCAACGCAACGGCGACGGCAACGGGCAGCGTGAAAAGAAACTCCCCGGCGTTCCCGGTCAGAATCAGGTTCAGCGGAATAAAGGCGCAGATAATTGCCAGGGTTGCGGAAAAGACCGGTACAAAAAGGTCTGTCGCACTACTGACAGCGGCATCCCAGGGCGAACTCTCCTGGTCGAGACGCTCCACGTAGTCGTCGACCACAACAATGGCGTTGTCCACTACCATGCCCAGCACCACAATCAGCCCGGCCAGGGTCATCTGCTGCAGATCGATGTTGAAAAAGTCAAGGAAGGCAAATGTGATCATGACGGAGATGGGGATGGCCAGGGCCGCCACAACGGCAATGCGCAGGGGCAGAAGGATCATG
>JASJGU010000311.1:0-3253 GCA_033791385.1 Desulfuromusa sp. | reverse complement strand
CCAAAAGAATGAATCCATATCAGAGCGGTATATGCAGATATAACTAAATTACAGTTACATTTCCTGCTGCGGGACCTTTCTGGCCCTGCTCAATGTCAAAGGACACACGGTCTCCTTCATTAAGGGATTTGAAACCCGTTGCATTAATGCTTGAGTGGTGAACGAAAAGATCCTCTCCGTTTTCCTGCTCAATAAAACCAAAACCCTTAGAATCGTTGAACCACTTTACTGTACCTTCAGCCATCTTTTTTCTCCATCTCCCATTTCGGGATTTTTTTTCGTTTATGTCATTTTGTTGCGGTAAAAAAACAAAAAACACGCGACCCAGCCGGGTCTGCGTGTTCTGTTTTAATTGACACCTTGTCAATCGATTGAGCAACAAAATCTGGACACAAACTTGCTTAGAGATTGATCTCTACCATGGACCCCAGCAAGAAAACAACCCTTAATGCTATTTTCTGCAAAAAACGAGGTAGATATCCCCTATATTGTTCTCTCTCACGAAAAAACGTTTAATGACTTCACTCTATTAACATTATGAGAAAAGACTGGACCAACATGACTCTACTCTTTCTACACGGCCTTGAATCTGGCCCACACGGCACCAAATATCAGGCACTGAAGAAAACCTTCGGCAGTGTCATCTCCCCCGATTGCAGTGGCATCATCGATCCGCAACAGCGATTGCAGATCATCATGGAAACGATTAAACAGAGCGAAGAGCAATTTCTGGTGATCGGCTCGAGCATGGGGGGATTAATGGCGCTGTTGCTGCAGCAAGCAGCACCGGAACGGATTGCCGGAATGGTGCTCTGCGCACCAGCACTACATCGTCCCGCGGCAACCGGCCTATCGGCCAGCACCCTGCCACCGACGGTCGTTATCCACGGGCGCCAGGACACGGTCGTGCCGATCGCTGCCAGTCGTAAGTTCGGCTGTCCACTCTTGGAGGTTGATGACGATCACAGTCTGAAAAACAGTCTGACTATTATTCTTTCTGAAGTTGCCAAGCTGAAAAACCAGCTAAAAAAAGGGGATTAGGCTCTAACTCTGCAATTCGGCAGCCCGACACGCCGCACCGATAACACCGGCATTATTTTTCAGTTCTGCCGGCAGGAGTTCGGCCTGCACACTGAGGTATTGAAAAAACTTGTCATGCTTGCGACTGACCCCGCCGCCAATAATAATCAGTTCTGGAGAAAACAGTCGTTCTGCCTGGGAGAAAAACTTATTCAGCCGCTTGGCCCAAGAGTTCCAGCTTAAATCCTCGCTCTTCCGTATCGCCGCTGAGGCGTAGCGCTCGGCGATGCCACTCTTCAAACGCAGGTGCCCCAATTCGCTGTTCGGATAAAGCATACCATTGTAAAACAGCGCCGAACCGATGCCGGTACCGAGGGTAACAATAAGCACCGTCCCGGAACGATCTTTACCGCAACCGAAACGCATCTCTGCAAGTCCGGCAGCATCCGCGTCGTTTACAACAGAACAGGGACAACCGGTTATCCCACTCAATAGTGCGGCGACATCGGTCCCAATCCAGCTATCATCTATATTGGCCGCCGTTTTCGCCACACCGTTGCTGATCACCGCCGGGAACCCACAACCGATCGGCCCTTGCCAGTTCAGTTGTTTGACCAATTCAGAAACTTTTTCAGCCACTGCCTGGGGGGACGCAGGATTCGGTGTTTCGAACCGCAACCGCTCTGTCATCAACTGGCCGCTGGTCACATCAACAATTGCTCCTTTGATCCCGCTACCGCCGATATCGATTCCAAAATATTCCATCAATGCCTCCCGAAGATTCACTCTATAGTCGGCCAACTATACCCTTTTTTAGCACCAAAACAAGGTTGATATCCCAAGGACACTGACAACGCCCCAAACAAAAAAACTCCCATCTCAAACCGAGACAGGAGCCTGCTTCCTAACATAATTTTTCTGCGAATCGGCAACCCGGGGTTGCAGGATTGTGACTTCAACTAAAGGTCAGATCGCCAAGCGGTCTTTATAGGGACAGCTGTCGTGATAAGAAATGGCTCGCTCAAAAGTTTGTTGGCTCAGCCCTTTGAGATGACTTTTAATTTCGTCTTTCTTCTTTCCCTTTAAATCAGAAAAGATACATCCGGACAAAGGGTGACAATATTTACAGTTCAAAACCAGATTAACGATTGAGGTCGTATCGATCTGCAAATTCATGTAGGCAACCCTCCAAAGCTGAGTCAATAAACTCAAAATGAATTCAGCTCAGAGCAACTCTGAATGTGCAACCCCAAGCCCCCTCAATAGATACGCGGTGAGTATATTCAGCCGACCTGACATAAATCTGAACTTGCCCTATCTCTCTCTTCTTTTAATGTTGTTTTTCACTGCAAAGGGTTCAAAAACACAAAAGAACCTCCGATTCAATGCTCGGGGGATTTTTGTGTTTCACTAAACAAATCCTTAATGGTTCAGATCACAGTTCCCTGACAAACAATCCCTATTTCGTTTAGGCAGCATGTGCCGATTACGGGCAAAGATACTGTAGCCCAAACGACTGAATAGATTGATCCCTGGCAATCCGACCAGGGCACTGAGCAGACGGTACAAAGAACCACTCGGATAGGCCTGCCAGATAACCATGAATGCCTCGATACCAGTGGAGAAGTTTCCTGCGGCATCACGCACATGCAATCGAGCCATAAAATCTTTTTGTGTTTTACCGTAGGTTTCGGCGGCAAAAGAATCTGAACCGATATCAACAAACACCAGACGATTCTCAGGGTTACTCTTGCGATAACTGTCCATTTCAGCTGCACAGACCATGCAAGCCCCATCGTAAAAAACCTGTAGAGGAAAAGACGTTGCCATATCCAGAACCCTTTCTCAAAAATTTCATTCGCATAGGTTTCATCTTAACAAAAGTAACCGTCAAGATAAACCCTACACAAGAGATATGAAAACTTGACAAATAACCGTTTTTAAATGATAATAACGTTGTTCTATTTTATGAAAGGAGAGCACAAATGAAAAAGCAGCCAACCATCCCACACACATCGAACAGTATCGAGCCAACCATTTTTCTGACCCCCAACATCACCAAACCAATCTGGGTCGACCAGCAGATGAATTGCAGTCAGTGCAAGTACAACGATCAGGACATCGACACCTTCCCTTGCGCCAAGTGTCATACCCGCGACTAAAAGGATCGACCTCATTGAAGATCTCAACCCCTTTGCTTTCTGCAAGGGGTTTTTTTTGTACCTGAGCCTCA
>JASJGU010000310.1:0-5305 GCA_033791385.1 Desulfuromusa sp. | reverse complement strand
ATAGAATTCTTATATGCGACACTGCCCGATTTATGGCAGAAAAATAATGATAATGTCACTTTTACGCCCGTGCTTTCGGATGATGATGCTAGTTGGCAAGGGCGAAAAGGCCTGGTTCATCAAGCTGTAATGGATGATTTTACAGATTTATCTAAATTTGAGGTATATGCATGCGGCTCATCAGGTATGATTGCGGCTGCAAAAAATGACCTCCTGAAACAAGGTCTTCTAAGTAAGAACTTTTTTTCAGATGCATTTACACCATCGAAACAGACTAATTAGCACGGGTAATATATGAAAGCAGTCATACTAGCTGGCGGGCTAGGAACAAGGCTAAGTGAAGAAACCGATTTAAAACCAAAACCAATGGTAGAGATTGGTGGCAAACCGATCTTATGGCATATCATGAAAAGCTACTCAGCTCATGGCGTGAATGATTTTATTATCTGCTGTGGTTACAGAGGGTATGTGATAAAAGAGTATTTTGCCAACTATTTCCTTCATCAGTCCGATGTCACCTTTGATATGATACACAATACAATGGATGTACATGAGAAGCGGGCAGAACCCTGGCGAATCACTCTGGTGGACACCGGTGATACGACTATGACCGGTGGCCGTCTAAAACGTGTTGCAGAGTATCTTAAGGATGAGCCTGAGTTTCTGTTTACCTATGGTGATGGAGTAGGCGATATTGATATTGCAAAAACCATTGATTTTCATCGACAACACGGGAAACTGGCCACCCTCACTGCCACCTATCCACCCGGACGATTTGGTGCATTGGAGATCAAACAGCAGCAGGTGGTTAGTTTTCAGGAAAAACCCAGGGGTGACGGTGGCATGATTAATGGTGGTTTTTTTGTGTTGGCTCCTCAAGTAATTGATTATATTGAAGATGACAGCACTGTTTGGGAGCAATACCCCCTGAATCAACTCTCCAGCGATGGAGAGTTGATGTCCTACGAGCATAAGGGGTTCTGGCAACCCATGGATACATTGCGCGATAAGCATCATCTGGAAGATCTTTGGGATAGCAAACAAGCCCCCTGGAAGACCTGGTAATGAAAGCACAATTCTGGAAAGGAAAAAAAATTCTGGTAACCGGTCATACAGGCTTTAAAGGCAGCTGGTTATCTCTCTGGTTACAGAATATGGGTGCTGAAGTGGTTGGGGTTTCACTGGATCCGCCAACCAGTCCAAGCCTGTATGAAAAGGCTCTGGTTGCTGATGGTATGGTAAGCATTAGAGGTGATATCCGTGATTTAGGCAAAATGAAATCTATCTTTATGGAGTATCAGCCTGAAATTGTGTTCCATTTGGCAGCACAACCGCTGGTTCGTTACTCATATCGTGAACCCGTAGAAACTTACCAAACAAATGTCATGGGCACACTGCATATCCTTGAAGCCATACGGGCATCTGGATCTGTTTGCGCAGCGGTAATGATAACAACCGATAAATGTTATGAAAACCGCGAATGGGAATGGGGTTACAGAGAGAATGAACCTATGGGTGGACACGACCCCTATAGTAGCAGTAAAGGTTGTGCAGAATTATTAATTGCCTCTTATCGTGACTCCTATTTTCCCTCACAAAAATATAGCCACCACCAGACAGCTATTGCCTCTGTTCGGGCAGGCAATGTGATTGGTGGTGGAGATTGGGCAGAAGACAGATTGATTCCGGATATTATCAGAGCATTTGAAAATGGCAAAACGGTGGAAATACGTAACCCTGATGCTATCAGGCCGTGGCAACATGTTCTTGAGCCGTTAGCCGGGTATATTGAGCTGGCAGAGAGATTGTTTGAAGAAGGGGCTGATTGGGCGCAAGGCTGGAACTTCGGTCCTCAAGAAGAAGATGCTAAACCAGTTGGATGGATTGTTAAAGAGATAACAAAACAGTGGGGTGGGGATGCCGCATGGAATATCGATAAAGGCGATCATCCTCATGAAGCCAATTATCTGAAACTGGATTGCTCTAAGGCACATAACCGGCTGCAATGGTGGCCAAAGTGGGATTTGCGAACTGCATTAAAATTGATAGTGGAATGGCACAAGGTGCAAGCTGATGAGAATGATATGAGAAAGATTTGTATACAACAGATTAGCGAATATCAAGCAGCAGGAGCAACATCATGCAAACAGTGAAAGCCCCATACAAAGAGCGAAATATTCAGCTTTTAACTCCAATTCAAGAAGTAGATGAAGCTGAGCTTTTTATCATCGTTCTCGATAAATATGAGCAGGCAATAGTGCAGGCAAAAATTTTCAGCCCACAACAGAGCAGCTCCGAACAGGGTTTTAAACCAATAGGTTTAGCAAGCTTTTTTGATGGTAATGAAGATAACAATGTAGATTGGGGGAGTTTTTTTAATGTTAAAGCTGCTTGAAAATAGTTTGAATGAAATTTATGAATACATGAGAGATGTGACTTATGAGTTCAACTGAGTTGATACGAGAAGAAATTGCTCGGTTGGTTAGCCAGTATGCCAAATTACAATATCAGGAAAAGCCTTATATCCCTGGAGAATCGGTTATTCCTCCATCAGGTAAGGTAATTGGCGAAACTGAACTGCAATACATGGTTGAAGCTTCACTTGATGGCTGGCTAACCACCGGGCGATTTAATGAGCAATTCGAAAAAGAGTTGGCAGATTTTATAGGCGTGAAGCATGTCATTACCGTTAACTCAGGGTCATCTGCCAATTTAGTTGCCTTTAATACCTTAACCTCTCCAAAGCTAGGTGAAAGAGCCATTAAAAAAGGTGATGAAGTGATTGGAGTGGCAGCCGGCTTTCCAACTACGGTTAACCCCATCGTTCAATTTGGCGCTATTCCAGTATTTGTAGATGTTGATTTGAAAACACATAATGTAGATGCCAGCCTTATTGAAGAAGCAATATCACCGAAAACAAAAGCCATCATGTTGGCGCATACATTAGGAAATCCATTTAACCTGGCAAAGGTTAAAGAAATATGTGAAAAGCATAACCTATGGTTAATTGAAGATTGTTGTGATGCATTAGGTGCAAAATTTAATGATCAACATGTAGGTACATTTGGTGATATTGCAACCTGTAGCTTTTATCCTGCACACCACATTACTATGGGTGAGGGCGGTGTGGTGTTTACCAATAATTCACAATTAATCACCATCGCTGAGTCATTTAGAGACTGGGGTAGAGATTGTTATTGCCCTCCCGGTTGTGACAATACCTGTGGCAAACGGTTTGAACAGCAATTAGGTGATCTACCTCAAGGCTATGACCATAAATACACGTACTCGCACCTGGGTTACAACCTTAAAATTAGTGATATGCAAGCAGCTTGTGGTCTGGCGCAGTTAAAACGACTACCAGGTTTTATCGAAAAACGAAATGCTAATTTTGATTACCTGAAAAATCGTTTATTTTCAGTGGAAGAGTTTTTAATTCTGCCCGAAGCAACGCCCAACTCTAATCCATCCTGGTTTGGTTTTCCTATTACACTGCGTGAAGAATCAGGGATTGATCGAGTTGAACTTCTCAAGTATCTGGATCAAAACAAAATCGGCTCACGCCTGCTTTTCGCAGGGAATCTGACACGACAGCCGTATTTTAAAGGCCGAGAATATCGGGTATCTGGTGAGCTGGTAAACACCGATATAGTTATGAATCAGACTTTCTGGATAGGTGTCTTTCCCGGACTAGATGAAACACAACTAGATTTTGTTGCAGACAGGATTGATGAGTTTTTTGGTGTTGGGTTTTGAGATTCGGCAAGGGGCGTGAAATACAGGGTGTCTTTTTAATATGTTGGTTTGCTCCATCCTGCTCACGACACACTATTTTTTTAATTAGTTTGAGGTTATTAAACTATGACAAACATAGCAATTAATTTACCAGATGATACCTTTTCAGCACTAAAGCGACCACCACAGGAATTTGTTGAACGTATGCGCCTGGCAGCATCGATTCACTGGTATTCGCGTGGGGAGATATCTATCATGGAATCTCGGTTTGGGTGAGTCAGCCGTATTGACTCATGCACTTGCGAGGTGAATACCTAACCATGAAAACCATACTGCTGACAGGCGCTACCGGATTTCTCGGGAGCCATTTACTTGAGGCCCTCCTGAAGGAGGGCTATGCCGTGGTTATCTTGAAACGCTCAACCTCAAATACCTGGCGTATCCAGTTCTTGCTTGATCAGGTAAAGGCTTATGATGTTGATTGTCAACCACTGGAAAATGCATTTAAGGAGCAACGGATCGATGCTGTGATCCACACGGCTTGCCAATATGGCCGCAATGGCGAGCCGACTCATCAGATGGTCGAAAGCAATTTGCTGTTTGGCCTTAAATTGCTTGACGCTGCCACGTTTTTCAATACGGACACGTTTTTCAATACGGACACCTTGTTACAAAAACACTTGAATGCGTACACACTGTCAAAAAAACAGTTTGTCGAATGGCTGCGCCAGCAAAGTGAAAAGATACAGGTGGTCAATCTCAAGCTGGAACACATGTATGGCCCCAAAGATGACAATACCAAATTTGTCCCGTGGATTATCGATCAGCTGGAGCGGCAGGTAGCAGAAATCAAGCTTACCAAGGGGGAGCAGGAGCGCGACTTTGTTTATATTGACGATGTTGTTTCAGCTTACCTGTTGGTTCTGAAAAAAACTGCGCAGATGGGCTGCTTCACCGAGTTTGATGTTGGCACAGGCAGGTTGACAACCGTCAGGAATTTTGTCGAAGCACTCAATACTGCGTATGAAAGTAGGTATGGAAAAAGCCATACTGTACTCAACTTCGGAGCCCTGCCATATCGCGCCGGAGAAATGATGACTATCAAGGTGGATAACACGCTGCTTACCGATTTGGGTTGGGCGGCCAATATATCAATACCGACAGGTATTACGGAAATAATAAGGTTGAAATAATGAAGTATCTTGTAACAGGCGGTTGTGGTTTTTTGGGCTCGAACATCTCAAGTGAGTTGCTGAAGCACGGACATGAATTAGTTATTTTTGATAGCCTATACCGCTTCGGTAGTTATCAAAACCTGGAATGGCTAAAGTCGCAAGGAGACTTTGAATTTATCCATGGAGACATACGTAACACCAACGACGTTGAGCGAACAATCAAAGCTCACAAGCCGGATGTCATTTATCATCTTGCCGGTCAAGTTGCGATGACTACTTCAATTGCAGACCCTCGAATGGACTTCGAAGTCAATGCTGGTGGCAGCTTTAATCTTCTGAATGCGGTGCGTTTACACTCGCCGGAAAGTACTGTTATCTACTCCTCAACCAACAAA
>JASJGU010000309.1:0-4642 GCA_033791385.1 Desulfuromusa sp. | reverse complement strand
ATGGCTTCGATATTTATTCCCTTGACCTTTATCGCTGGCATTTATGGGATGAACTTCGAAGTGATGCCAGAGTTGAAGTGGCGTTACGGCTACCCGATGGTCTGGGGACTGATGATCGCCTGTGTTGTCGGGATGCTGTGGTTTTTTAAGAGGAAAAAATGGTTCTGAGATATTTGTGCCTATTGTTTTATTCCTGTGCCTGACCTGCCCAACTTTATCATGGGCAACTGATGTTGTTGCAACTGGGACATTAATCCCAACGTTGCCCCAGAGAATCGCGACCAGCAAAAAATTAGAATCTTCCCTGAGCCGGAGAACCTTTGCAGCATCCTTGTTGCCGTTGGTCCTTTCAACTTCCAGGCGCAAGCGACTGACGCCAAAAAATGCCAGATTCAATCCGGAAAACATTGCCGATTGGCGGATACAGAAAAAAATCCCACCCAAAGAAAAATTTCCACGGTCAGTCTCCAGTCCTAAAGGTCGAAAACTTTCTATCCGGTGTCATCAGCGGTGGAATCATTGGCCCTCCAGTTTTTCTGCCGCATGTTCTTCAGTCATCCTTCTGATTTTGCTGCGAAGTTTTTCGACCTTTTTTTCTTTCAATGCTTTTGCTTGCACATCAGCATCGGTTTTGGCACTCGGCAATTGTTCCAGTTGCTGTTCCATCTCGGCGAGAAACACCTTTTGCTCCTCCAGGGTTTCGGCTTGCTCCGCTTTGTCGAATATAATCTCTTCAGGTTCCGAGGTCGGGCCTGATTTCGGGCTAGCGAGCGAAGTATTGGGGATAAAAGTGGTCTGTTCGATGTTGCGCGTATTCATAAAGCTGGGAGAAACAATTTCAATGCCGGCGCTATGCAGGCAATCAAGCACCTGTCCATTCAACCTGGATCGGGCAGAGAGCAACTGCTTGACATCAGAGAGCAATCCCTTAACACGATAAACAACTGAGAAATCCCCTAAACTGATAATATAAACAAAGGGGTCTTTGAGCCCAGCGGAGTTGGCGGCTGAAAGCAGGAGCTCTTCTACCTGGCTCCTCGGAAGATCATAGCCGAGTGAGACTTCACTGGAAATAACCGTACCTGATTCACGGGTAACTTTAACCGGATTATTGGTCACGAACATATTGGGCAACGTCAGCAGATCACGGTCTTCTGTCTGAATCTCCAGGTGGAACAAGCCACGTCCTGAGACTCGGCCAAAATGGTCGTTTATGTAAATGAAGTCGCCAATCTTAAAATTGCGCACATTACGGAGCAGGATTCCTGCCATTGCGTTACCGAGGAAGGTCGTTGCGCTGAGTGCAATGGTCGCGCTCAAAAGAATCCCGAGCAAACTCAGGATCTGCCCTCGCAAGTTGTCACTGACTGGCAGCAGGACAACAGCAATGATAACCATCAATAGCGTAGCCGACAGCATAAAAAGCTGCTTTTGCAGTCTTTTTTCTGGATGCCCCTGCATGAGTCGGCCGAGCCCCCAGTTAAGAGCGATCAAGATGCCGACCAATAGCGCCATAACAACTAAAGGCCCAAGAAACCGAGTGAGTAATTCAAGATTCATAAATGGAGACCATCCGATTGGTTATTCGTTAACGAGCAGGACCCAGAACTCTGCATTTAAGTGTCATGGGTGATGTGAAAAGGTGATCCAGCAGATAAATTAAGGTTACTGGAACAATCAGAGCTGAAGGTAAACTTTTTGTTCTTAAGGGCTTTACAACAGCTTGCAATAACGTGATTCTGAATTTCCAGCAAGGTTAAGCCTGGTTCGAAAGTATTCACCCAAAAGTTTACCTGAAGTTCGACATACTGTGGTTGCAGGGCAGAAATCACAACAATTGCCCGAGGATTCGTTAACACACCTGCAGTATTATTAGTCGCGGCCAGTAATACGTTCACCGCCTCTCCGGGATCATCAGCATAATCGATACCGACAACAAAACTTGGCCGGCGCAAACCATCACGCGTGTAATTAAACAGGGGGGATTTAAAAATTTGTGCGCTGGGAATAAAAATATCGCACCCATCAGGAGTGCGGATATGGACATGGCGCAATTCAATCGTCTTGACTTCTCCCTTTAGCCCTTCAGACTCGATATAGTCACCAACTTCAAAGGAGCGGCTGAATGTCAGAAAAAATCCGGCAATAAAGTTCTCCCCGATCTCCCGGAAAGCAAAGCCAAAAACGACCGCTACCAAGCCGCCTCCGGCCATCAAGCTCACTGCGAGAGAGCCCCAACCAAGAATATTAAGAGCCGGAATCACCCCGAGCAAACTGATCAGCCAGATGGTCAACTGTTTTACAAATTGAACAATAGTTTTTGATTTAGCATTGCGCAGCAGAACACCAGCTACGCCTCTCGCCAACAACCGACCAATCCAAATAAATAGAACTAGGACAAAAAGTGACATGAGAATTTTTGGTGTGAGCACAGTGACATCCTGCCAGAGCGCAATCAGGTTTTCCGTCAAGATATCAAACATATAAATCCCCTAAGGTCTCAGTGCCACCGGCACATGTGCTCGATCTGCAGCTGAAACTGTTCGACAATCAGCTTCCAGCGCAGTTTTAATGTCGCGTTTAGAAACCCGTTCCCGATGCTCCACGGAAGTGCTGTAATATACACCTGATGAACCCTGGTGTCCCCAGAATTCCCTATCTGGGGCATGGTCTCGGGACTCACAGGACAAAAAGTCCTGACTGGCTGAGCATGGTGCTGTTTGAACCTGGTTATCTCTGTAAACTGCTGGACCTCGGAAAGGCAAATGCTGAAGCCAGAATGGATGAAATTTCAGCTCTGTTGGAGGGCGTGTAGTTTTTTGCCACGTTAGCGAACGATCGATAACCCGATTCGCAGCGCCTGCTCGCGCTTTTTATAATTGATCAGACTTTCGCCCAAAGCGTTGCTGTACTGAACCTGAAAAAACAGACCAAAATTATTTTTTAACAGTTTGGACAGCGGATAGCTCATATCGGTCTGGACTGATGTGCCTCGCGGTGCAAAGCGCAGTTGCGTGGTACTGACAAGTCCCTCGGCCTTGCCAAGCTTCACTTCAAGTTCAACATTGCCACGGTAATCAGAGATATCTTGGTTGGTATCATTATCATTATTGACATAGGCGAGCAGCTTGGGGCTGATCTGGAAGCCCAACCCCGAACCGGCATCGAAGAAGATCATCATCGTCTTGATGTAAGCAGTATTAGTGCTGCGAGAGAACGCTTCCTCCCGGCCGTTCGACTCATGCTGGACACCACTTTGTACAAAGAGCCCCTGCAGCCACTGAGGACGGGACGCCCAGTTGCTGGTCAGAAAAAACAGTTCCGGTTTGTAGCTGGTATCCTCAAAGGGCGCCGAGTCAGAAGCCAGATCCCAGAAGGATGTCTGGGTGTAGGCAAAGTACAATCCACGTAATCTCGGAAAGCGCTGCGACAAAGAACCAGACGGGTTGAAAAGACGGTATTTAAAACTGATCTGAAACTTACTTTTTCCCGGATCAGTGCCGACCAGAAAATACATTGGTTCGTAGGCTGAAAAATTGACAGCATAAGGTTGATAGAGAGAAAAAAGACTTTCCAGTGAGGGGTAGAAATCATTGCCAATTTCTGGCTCAGGGCCAGCTAAAATCCGTCCCGGAGTAGGTTCTTCACGGAGAACATTGATCAGTACGGCAGTGTTCGGTGAGTTCGCTGCAGAAATTTCCGTCATTCCCTGATAATGGGTGGGGAGGACAACCCGGTATTGTTTGGTGAAAAATTCTCCTGGTTGTAACCGTGAGGGTGTTGACGTGTCGGCTTCAACCGCTGTCACGAGTGTTGTTGTCCCGCCAGTATCCTGAAGCCGCAACGAGAGACTGTCTGGAAAAATGAAATCCGTAGCTTCCTGGCTTTCGTTGTGAAAATAGGTGGTGAGCAAAACCGGTTGACCGGCCCGGATATTCAGCTGTGGGAAACGCAGGAGAGTTGTCACCCCTTCAGCCGCGCTGCTGATCCCGGCGCATATCAGCAGCAGAAAAGTCAGCAGTGACAGGAGGCGCACACGAACAATCAGTAAAACAAAGACATCATGTTTCATCATCGACCTTTTCTAGACACCTGTAAACAAGCCACTTTTTAACAGCCCGTCGAACATAAACTGTACAGCCAGTGCGATGAGAAGTACACCAAATATGCGACTGACAACATGCATCCCAGTGACGCCAAACAATTTTTAATATTCTGGGAACACCTTACTTAATTATCCTCAACCCAAACCCTGACTTTCCCCAGCCAGTATTTCCCACTGCCAAATCTATTGCCAATTCCATCAATAAACCATAAAATTGCCTTACCCCCGCCGCTTGCATGGACTCTTTTTTTCAATCTAAAATCAATCTAAGAGACCTCAAACCAACCTAGAGCCAACCTAAACAAAAAAAACCTCTCCCGATTTCTCGAAAGAGGCTTTTTCAGTGTGGCGTCCCCAGGGGGATTCGAACCCCCGTCGTCGCCGTGAAAGGGCGGTGTCCTGGGCCAAGCTAGACGATAGGGACTTAAAACTTCTAAGTCCCTGCGGAAATTGAATCCGCAGGATGTTACATGTTAAATGGTGAGCCGGGGGGGGGATCGAACCCACGACCATCTGATTAAAAGTCGCTTGCACCCT
>JASJGU010000308.1:0-2809 GCA_033791385.1 Desulfuromusa sp. | reverse complement strand
CCACCTTCCCTTCGAGGGTTTGGCGTTGCCTTTTTTGCTCCTCAATTTCAGGTCGCTTGGCTTGAGCTGTCCTTAACGCAGCAACTGCTTGTTCTTGCACAACTTTGACCCGAACCAATGCTATTTTGTTTTCAGCCAACCGCTTCTCGGCCTGGGTCATTTCAATCTGTCGCGTGTTTCGACCCTTATAGTAAGGTGCTATGTTTGCAGCCGATTCAGCCCGCTGCAAAGTTTTCTTTTTTGTGCTGTAATTATCGGCCTGATCCTGTAGTGATTTCAGAGCTTCCTGGCTCGCTTCAAGTTCTTTCAGCTTCTCGTTACCAGCTTTCCCTGTATCAAAATCTTTTTGGCCCTTAATAGCGATTTTTTCTGACCTTAGTTCTGCTTGCCACAACTCAGTCATTTTATCCTGCTGATCATTTATTCCATGCTTAAGATCCTGCTGAGTCGCGTATTCGGTTCCCTCCAAAATAGTTTGTAGTTTCCCTTGGGCTTCCCAGTGCAAACTCTGAATCTCTGCCGCCTGCTCTTTGAGCCTTTTTTCTATCTGAGCGTAATACTGAGTGCCAAAGAGAGTTTCAAAGATCTTTTCCCGGTTCTGTGAATCAGCTTCCAGCAAACCTCGAAACTGCCCCTGGGCCAGCATCACCACCTGACGGAACTGGTTTGAATCAAGCCCCAGCAACCCTTCAATCTTCTCTTTGGTGGACCTCACCCCCTCGGCAAGCAGCTCAGGATCAGCCAAGGGAAGAATAGCGTGGAGAGAGGCCGCAGCATTGATTTTCACCAGCCCGACCCCTTTCTTCTTTAGCCGTTCCTGTTCTGGAGCGTAGTAGGTACGATAGATTTTGCCATTCCCCAAACTGAAGTCAAAAGTCACCTCGGTGAGGACATCCCCTTTAGCAAAATCGCTGCGCAGATCACGCGCCAGACGACCGCTTTGCCCGGCGGAACTCTCCCCGAACAAGGCAACACTCATAGCGTCAAACATTGTCGTCTTGCCAGAACCGGTGTTCCCGGTAATTAAAAACAGGTTATTGCCTCCCAGTTCACTGAAATCAAAAATCTGCTCACCAGCATAAGGGCCAAAAGCAACGAGGGATAACTTTAGTGGTCGCATCAGTTGCCCCCCACTATGGTCTTGTCTGCGTTGACAACCGTTGCAAATGCTTTGGCTTGCTCATCACTTAAATCGTCTTCGGTAACCTGGCTGAAGAAATCGGCAAACAAATCTTCTACCGACCGGGCCTTGAAATCACTTGGTCCTGGAGGCGAGAGTGGCCGATTGGGATCTGCAAAAATCTTGCGCCGCACTTCCAGGACATTTGGGTAAAACTCCCGCAACCGGGGCAGTGGATCAAGGATCGCCCCCTTATCAAGCAGGGTGATCTGCAAATAATCAGCACTGGGACGAATTTTGCCTGCCTCAAGCAGTTCAGTAAAATTCCCTTCGATTTTTCTCACATCGCGCAACGGGGTAAAACTGATCAGGTTCTGACCGGCGAACCCATCGGCATCCAGAGTTATGAGGGTCATCCCTTTATGATGTTGCGTTTCCGAGAAAGAATATTTCAGCAACGATCCGGAATAGCGGATATACTCTGCACCTGCTGGTTGCGGACGATGCAGATGCCCAAGGGCGACATAATCGAACTCTTTGAACAGAGCAGGAGCAACGTCTGTTGCTCCACCTACACCGAGAAGGCGTTCCGAGTCAGATTCTTCGCTTCCAGCAACAAAGGCATGGGTGATTAATACACTCCGCTGCTGCTCTGGATGAATTGATCTCACCGCAGCAACCAGTTTTTGCATACCGTCGTGATGGGTTTTGATCTCTTCATCCGGGAAAATATCCCGACAACCAATCGGGGTCGCGTAAGGTATCGGGTAAAAGTAAACGGGTCCATGTTCGTCATGAAGACAGATTTGTACCGGCTTCGAGGAAATGCTACCCACAACATACAGACCAGCATTCTCCATGAGTCGCGATCCAAAACTCATCCGTTCTTGTCCATCATGGTTTCCACCCACCAGGATCGTTGGAATCTTCAACTTTAAAACCACATTGTTGAGAAAATTATCCAGTAAGCTGATTGCCTCTTCAGGGGGGATGCTGCGATCATAGATATCGCCTGCGATCACCAATACATCGGGCGGTGTTTGTTCAAGATAGGTTTCCAACTGGTTGAGAATATGGCGTTGATCTTCGGTCAGGTATTGTTTATTGAAGATTCGACCCAGATGCCAATCGGCAGTATGCAGAATTTTCATTGTCCTCGCCTTGAAAAATTGAGGGAACTGAATTTTTTCGTGTTTTTTGCGAAAATTATTCTTTACCCGATTGAAGATAGAGAGAAATAAAATCAGTCCCTAGCAGATCACTTCAAAAAAAATGGCCCCCTTCAATCAGAGCATTCATTTGATATACTGAAGACGTGATACGAAAAAAAAACTCTAGGTTAAAGCGATTATTGAGATTCATAGCGGTGTCTCTGCTATTACTACTCTACGGATGTACCAGCAACAGCTACTGGATCTGGCAGCATCCCGCTAAACAGGGCGAGCTTCAACTTCTGAAAGACCGGAAAGAATGCCGTGAACTGGCTCAAACAGAAGTGGCACAAATCAATTATTTCTATGATTTTTATGATATGGATTACATTTATAATTACCCTTTTTATCCCCCCTACTATCGCGACAGATACTTTAGACCTTTTTTCCGTGGGTACCTTCATTACAGATTTATGCAACAGCAGGATGATCTAGAGCGTTTTTTTCAGGTTTGCATGAAAGCAAAAGGATGGCAACG
>JASJGU010000307.1:0-5990 GCA_033791385.1 Desulfuromusa sp. | reverse complement strand
CCGGTATCAGAAAGGTGACCAGCAAGAGGTTGGTCGCTCCAGCTGTTGCCAAAATACGAAAGTAGATGATATAGGCAAGAGCAGTCGACACCAATGCCAAGCCAATGATCGCAGACCATACACCTACGCCGGGCATGTTGAGTGTCCATGGTTGGTCCACAACAAGCGCCAGCGGAGCCAACAGCAGGGTTGATGCCGTCACCTGGCCGGTTGCTGTCACTAACGGTGTCACTCCCATACTTTTGAAGCGTCGCCCGAAAACTCCAGCGAAGGCATAAGAAAGTGTCGCACCGAGAACTGCGAATTGTGCCAGGGTGTTGGTCCTGAGGCCACCGAGGCTATCCAGACCGATAATCACAGCAACACCGATAAAACCGATCAGAATACCACCCAACCGCCCACCGCTGATTTTTTCATCTTTGGTGAAAGCATGCGCAACAAGTACAGTAAACAAAGGTGTGGTTGCGTTAAAGATTGATGCGAGTCCACTGGCGATATGCGTTTGCCCCCAGACAATCAGGCAAAATGGAATCATATTATTCAACAAGCCCATGGCGAAAAAGGCTTTCCAATAATGCCATTTCTTCGGCATCCGCAATCCGGTCACCCGGACGATCAGGTTGAGAGCTATCGCCGCCAAACCAACGCGCAATACCACGATGGTCAATGGCGGCAGCACCTTAACCGCAACGCCGACGAAAAAGAATGACCCGCCCCAAAGAACCGATAGAATCAACAGCAGCAGCCACTCGAAACGGCCCATTTTAGTATTAACAGTTTCCATTTTTATCCCTCATATTGTGGTGTGTGATTACAGCATAGGCATTGTCTCTGGTCCTCCCCACCCGATTCTTGCGGTGCGAAAAAAAATTAACAGCAAGAATCGGGTGGTTCCCTGTTGATCGGATCACTATGCTAGTTTCAAGGAGCGTAATTTTTATGAAAACGACTAAGATTTCTTGTTTAAAATAGAGAAAACAGCCACACAAAGATGCTGGCCATGGAGAAAAATCAATGGACAATCCTGACTATAGACGCATAGAGCAGGCAATTGCCTACTTGGAGGAACATGCTTTGGAGCAGCCATCCCTAGATGAGGTTGCGGAGCACATCGGCTTGAGCTCCTATCATTTTCAACGCCTGTTTAAATCCTGGGCTGGAGTCAGCCCCAAGCGCTTTTTGCAATATCTGACCATTGAAAATGCTAAAAAGCTTTTGCGTGATTCTGTTTCTGTGCTTGATACAGCGCTGGATGTTGGTCTCAGCGGACCGGGTCGTTTACACGACCTGTTTGTCAGCATTGAGTCGATGACGCCGGGAGAGTTCAAAGCGCAAGGGAAAGACCTGATCATTAGCTATGGATTTCATGCCACACCTTTTGGCGAATGCCTGCTGGCCGTTACCCCACGGGGAATCTGTAGCCTTGCTTTCGTTGATCCAGAAACGCAATCGATTGCCCTGGGGGAATTACGGGCGACCTGGCAAGAATCGACGCTCGTTGAGGACCAGAATGCAGGGAGGGAGATTGTAACGCAGATATTTGGCCAAACTCGCGGCAAGGCGCAGACTCCGCTTAAGGTTTTGCTTAAAGGCACAAACTTCCAGATCAAGGTCTGGGAAGCTTTGTTAAGTATTCCTGAAGGGACTGCTGTTTCCTACGGTTCACTGGCCAGGGCTGTCGGCCGGCCCAAAGCCCATCGGGCAGTCGGCACTGCTGCTGGCCACAATCCGGTCGCTTATTTGATCCCTTGTCACCGGGTACTCAGAGCAAACGGAGAAATTGGCGGCTATCATTGGGGAACAACGCGCAAGCGGGCAATCCTCGCCCGTGAAGCGGCTTGCTGTGAGCCGTAGGTTCCAGCTAAAGCCACACTCTGGGAATCTGGAATGAAGATGAAGAAACAAAATCCAGAAACGAAGAAGCCCCGGTCATTGCCCAAGGGATTTACTTAGCGTGTTGGCAGATCCCGTCGCAGAAGGATAAAAGCCTGTAGTTTCAAGAGGTAACGAGAAAGCCCGCCCCGGAAAATATCTTCCGCAGGCGGGCTTTTTGCTAACTGCTTGAACCATAACCTCAATATGGACCTGTTACCCTGTAAAACAATACATTGGGTAAACGGCTGGGGCATCATCCGGGGCTTACCTATGTCACTAGATAACTTTCCGAGTAGAAAGGTGGAGAGTTGAGCGCAAACGCTTCTTACAATCCCTGTCGATCAAATTTGAGCTTATTATTCGGCTTTTACCAGGTGTATATCCCGCTGCGGGAAGGGGATGCTGATCTGTGCTTCGGCCAGCGCTTTGTGGATCGCCAAGTTCACCTTGTAGAGCAGAGAAAAATATTTTTTAGTTGGCACCCAGTAACGCAGCCCGATATTGATCGACGAATCAGCGAACTCTTCAATACCGATCAGCGGGACCGGATCCTGGGTAATCTCCTCAAAACCTGCCAAGACCTGCTGTAAAACCTCAATCGCTTTTTCCGGGTCATCCCCGTAAGAAATCCCTACGCTGGTCTCGATTACCTTGTTTTCGAAAGAGTTAATCAGAATTTCGCCGACGATGTGCTTGTTTGGAATGGTGATCTGCTCGCCATCCTCGGTATCGAGCAGGGTCGCTGCCAGGCGGATCTCATCCACTACGCCGCTGACTCCCTGCACCTTGATGGTGTTGCCAACGACAAAGGGGCGGGTCAGGATCAGGGTCAGACCGGCGCCGTAGTTGGATAAAGGACCAGCGATGGCAAAGCTACTGCCGAAGGCCAAGGCACCAAGAGCAGCGATAAAGGGAGCGATGGAAATGCCGAACTTGCCGATGGAGATGATGATAACGAACATCATCACCAGCAGTTTGACGCTGCTGGCGAGGAATTTCGCCAGCGTGATGTCGATATTACGCTTTTCGCAGACACGCAGAACCAGCCGCGACAACCAACCGGAAAGCTTGAGGCCGATGATCAGGATAATCAGCGCGCCGACGATCTGGAAACTGTACTGAATGCAGAACTCGACCACCACGTCGATGATCTTCTGCAGCATCTGGATCTCTTCGCCGATTAACGCACTGGCTTCAGGATTCATCATTGCACCTCCTGGGTTCGTAAGGAGTTCGACAAGGCAGTATCCGATTTTGGGTTTTTGTTTCTGAAAACGCTGACTTGGTAAATATGTTAGCGCGAATCATGGTAAATGCCATGTTTTGACCAGAATCAGACAAGAATAGCGTTAAATAGAAATATGCACTTTAAACTACATTCGAGACCCTGAAATGAAGAAGTCTCGGTCATTTCCAGGGCTTCCTTTTGTTACTACATTCGAGACTCAAGCAACGGCAAAACCCCAGCATTAGCCAGGGCGTTATTCTGTTACTATAAATATGATCCGAATAAGTCACCTGCAATGAAGGAGCTAGCGATGTTATATTCTTTGGGAGACGCTAAAGTAACCCTACGTGGAGAAAATCATTTTGTAGCCCATAATGCGACGGTGATAGGTTCCGTGATACTGGAAAGAAATGTCAGTGTCTGGTTCAACGTTGTGATTCGTGCCGATAACGACCTGATAACCATCGGCGAGAATACCAATATCCAAGACGGATCAATTCTGCATGTCGACCCGGGAATGCCATTGACGATTGGCAAGGGTGTGACAGTCGGTCACAAAGCCATGCTGCATGGTTGTACGGTTGGAGACAGCAGCCTGATCGGTATCAACGCAGTGGTGCTGAACGGCGCAAGAATCGGTCGTAACTGTATTGTAGGAGCGGGTGCTTTGGTGACGGAAAACATGGACATTCCCGACAACAGCCTTGTCGTTGGTAGCCCGGCAGTTATAAAGCGGAGAGTTACGGATGACATGGCGAGTTCGCTACAGTCATCTGCGAATCGTTACGTCGAAAATGGTAGGCGTTTCAGGGAAACCTTGATACCGGATGACAGACCTATGCCACAGCTTCGTTAACTCACGATATTTGAGACCGTCTCCAAACTTAATAGACAGGTGAGATTTAGAGAAAATCCATTTTGAGACAATTTCTGAGAAGCACCACAGGCATAAGTTGGGCTATGTCAGCACTTTCGACTTTTGAGATGCTAGCCTGGTTGAAGGGATTACTGGAAATGGCGACATTCAAGACATGGCATCGATGGCCGGTTCCGACCCCATGATCCAATGCGGAGCAACTTCTAAGACGTTTTCGGCTGGTCGGCAGATTGGAGGGGAAGGATCTTCGATCTACGTTCGACAAGTCGACACTTGTCGGATTCGGCCGGTCAAAACTTACTACGAGACGCAGAAAATGAAGAAGCCCCAGCAATGACCGGGGCTCCATTTCGTCACTACTTTGAAATGCTTTTCTTGTTGGTTATTTCGAGCAATTTACACAAAAGATTTTACAGGCTCACAATAGGCAGAGACGACATTTAAAGAATCTACGCTCGGGTCTCGTTACCAAAGGAATTTTGCGACGGTGGGCAATATTGTCCGACAAGTCACTGCTTAAAACACGCGAATCGCCCACGGATACCATATTGTGGGCGATTCTTGCTTTGGTGTATTAATCAGACACGAAAGCCATTGCTGTGATCATCGATCTCTAGTAGAATGTAATGCAAATGCATCGCAAGGAGTCAGAGATATGAAATCTTCAACTATCCCATCGTTAAGAGTCGAGCCGGAGCTTCGCCAGGCGGTTGAGAATGTTTTGCGTGATGGCGAGACGCTCTCCAGCTTTATGGAAGAATCTTTGCGGGCAGGAATTCAGCATCGGAGGGCCCAGCAGGAATTTATTGCGCGTGGCCTCGTATCGAGAGACGAAGCTCGACGAGCTGGTGAATATTTTACTGCTGATGATGTTTTTGACGAATTGAAGGGCATGCTCACTCAAGCAGAAGAGAATGTCGGCAAGTGAGTTACCAAGTTCGTTATACCAAGGCAGCTAAGGAAGATCTGCTTCGCCTCTATGGCTTTTTAGTTGAGCAAGATCTCGCGGCAGCCCGAAAAGCACTTGATGCCATTCGGAAAGGCGTAGAATTCCTCCATGACTTTCCCTTCACTTGCCGCAAGGCGACACCAGAAGACCCCTTGCTTCGTGAAATGATCATCCCCTTTGGGGCAAGAGGGTATGTGGCTCTCTTCGAAATTGAGGACGACAAAACGGTTACAATTCTAGCGGTCAGGCACCAGCGTGAAGAAGACTTCCACTAAGTAGTTTACTGGAAGTGGCCACTTACAATAACGCTCAATCTGTCTGACTTTCAGGCCCGTAAAACAATACAGAGCAACTTCCAGTACACTCTTGGATGATCGACAATTTTGGGCAGAAACCACCCCGCCCTGTGCCCGATAAATCAACACTTGCAGTAACAGGCTGTCAAAACTGCCTACATCTGAAAATCCACTGCTCTGACCCAAAATGAATTTTAAAAAGTTAAATCCTGATTTTTAAAATGGGTAGTCCTTACAATGTATACTTAGATGAAGCAGGATTCCATTCCGGAACAACATGCTAGGTGGCACAGTTCCCTCCTCAATTATCGCCATTCATTTTTATGTCTAATCCTTCTTCATGCTGAAGAATAAAACACATCGGACTGTTGAATATTCTATATGAAGAATTTATCTCTTCAGTGGAGGTTGCTTAAGTATCTGTTTATACTAACATATGCGTCTTGGCACGGAGATTGATAACGATAATAGTCAAGATTTATAAATCAAACTTAATTTTCTACTAAGGAGTGGAAACATGAAAAATAATACTAAAAATATCGCAATCGCCAGCGTCTTTGCTCTTACCGCTTTTGCTGCAGCACCAGCAATTTACTCGATGAATGAAGTTGAGCAACCTTACGGTCACAATAGAAATCCGGAATTGCTCGGTTCCGTAGAAATTGAGCAACCTTTCGGTCACAACCGGAATCTGGAATTGCTTGGTTCCGTAGAAATTGAGCAACCTTTCGGTCACAACCGGAATCAGGAATTGCTTGGTTCCGT
>JASJGU010000306.1:0-7366 GCA_033791385.1 Desulfuromusa sp. | reverse complement strand
ATACAGTATCCAAAGAGACTGTTGGCATACGGTCCCTCACACGTTGGAAAATTTGATCGACATCTGGATGATCCCCAGTTTGAGCAATTTAGCGGAAAATTTCTATGCGCTGATGCGTCAACTTGATTCCTTCATCACGGCAAACTGTCTCGAAATGTTTCATTCGTCGCTCAACTTCTTTCATCTTGGTTTTCATGATCACCCGCTTGTTAAGAATAGATTCCTACCTGCAAACTAACCATCATTAAGATGCCAGTCAACGCACACTTAATTCTTAGATCAAGCATGTTCTGTTTATCAACATGTTGGTATTAATTAGTATTTAAAACAAATAGAGCGTTTAAACTTAAATAAAATAATCATAAAGCGAGGATAAGATTTGCCCATTGAATGCACAAATAAGGCCAAAGGGTTCGATCAAATCCTAGCCCCAGGTGCTCTTCACCTTCTGGATTTTTCACATTTAGTATATACCGTATGGATAATCTCGCTGGTTTGCCAAGGCCTACGGGCGGCGCTTGGAAAAATTGAGAACCATCAAACGAAGTCACAACATATAGACGGCCGTGCACCTTAATGAGCGATATAACCGCTAAACCTTTCTTTCTCACAATTATCATCAGCGTCTTGTTGTTCTCAGGTTGTACTGTACATGAGATCGATGTTTCCCCTGAACCAATAGTCAGCACTGATGATGCATATTCTATCACATCTCCTGAGAAAGTTCGGGCTGAAGAGGTGTGGTGGGCAGCTTTTAACGATCCTGATCTCGATACTCTCATTCGCACAGGTCTGGCAAACAATTTTAATGTGCTGCAGGCCGTTGCCCGGCTGGATCAGGCATCGGCACTTAGCCTGCAGGCTCGCGCTGATCGGCTGCCGCAAGTAAACGTCTTTTCAGATAGCGGGCAGGGCTGGCGGGAAGCTAATGAGCGGGAGAATATTTCCCGCATAGGTGCTGACTTCTCCTGGGAAGTGGATGTATTCAATCGGCTGGGATCAATTGCTCTGGCCCGGCAAAGTGAGCAGCGAGCCCGGCGTGATGAGATTGATGCGGTCCGGCTCAGGCTGAGTGCGGAAATCGCGGAAGCCTATTTTGATGCTGTTGGCTGGCGCCTGCAGCTTGCCCTGCTCAGCAAACAAATTGAAACCGACAAAAATCTGCAGGACTTGACACAACTCCGCTTTGACAGCGGTCTGACCGCCAGGGTTGATGTCCTTCAGCAATCGAGCCAGTTGGCAGAAACCGAAAGCCTGGTGCCTGCAGTTGAAGGGGCCCTGAGAGTTTCGGAAAATCGATTAGATGTTCTTCTCGGCTCATCGCCGGAGGGCAATGACCGGGTTGCTGCCGGGGCAACTTTCGTTGATATTGGCTCGCTGCCGTTTATCGGCGTACCGGCCGACCTGCTTTTGCAGCGGCCTGATTTGCGGGCGCTACGCAGTGAACTGATAGCGGCAGATGCCCAGATTGGTCAGGCCATTGCAGAGCGCTTGCCACAGGTGACGCTGGACGGCTCGTTTCTGTATGAAGATGGAGTCGATCCGAGCGGGGTGGTGGCCAGATTGTTTGGCTCCTTTATTCAGCCTCTTCTTGACTGGGGAGCGCGCAAGGCCGAAGTAGAGCGCAACAGGGCTCTGTATGTTGAACGGTTGGCTCTGTTTACCCAGAAATTTCTGGAAGCGGTTGAAGACGTTGAAAACGCTCTCTACCTGGAACGTCAGCAGCGAGAGTTTCTCCGCCGTCTTGATCGCAGGCAAAAGCTGCTTTCGCTCACTGTTGAAGAGACAACCGAGCGCTATTCAAACGGCCTGACTGATTATCTGCCTGTTCTGGACGCTTTAAAGGATTTGCAGCGTCTGGAGCGAATTATCGTGCAGCAGAGGCGGGCCCTGCTGAGTTTTCGTATCCAATTGCACCGCGCTTTGGGCGGGAGTCTTCAGCCGCGCTGATATAGTCCCAACACGGGAGATATAACTATGAACAAGAGATATCCGAGCATAATTTCCACTTTCCTTCTTGCTTCCGCCGCAACCCTTGCGCTTGCAGCGCCAGGTCAGGCGCAGAAGTCGACACCGGTAATTGTTGCTGAGGCTAAAATCGAAACACTGCAGGACAGAATCGAAGTGCTGGGAACGCTCCGAGCCAATGAAACCGTGGAAATTACCGCAACCATAACCGACACCATAACCGTAATTCACTTCGACGACGGGCAGCGGGTGGCAGCGGGAGATATTCTCATTGAAATGACCAGTCTGGAGGAGCACGCGCAGCTCGAGGAAGAGCTGTCCAACGTGGCGGAGGCTCGGAAACAGTTTGATCGGCTTGCTCCGCTGGTAAAAAAAGGAGCAGCCTCACAAACCTTGCTTGATCAACGTGTACGTGAGCTGGCTACGGCGCAGGCACGGTTTAAAGCGATCGAATCCCGCCTTCAGGATCGCTTGATCCTGGCACCTTTTAGTGGGATGGTGGGCTTGAGAAACATCAGCCCCGGGGCACTGGTAGAGCCTGGTGATGTGATTACCACCCTTGACGATGTCAGCGTCATGAAACTTGATTTTACCGTTCCAACGGTCCATCTTGCCGCATTGAACTCGGGCGCCTCTATCCAGGCACGCTCCCCAGCGTTCAAAGAGCAGGTGTTTAGCGGAACCGTTAAAAGCATCAATAGCAGGATTGATCCGGTTAGCCGCTCGATTGTCGCCAGAGCAATCATCGACAACCCAGATGGAAAACTGAAACCAGGCTTATTGATGACGGTGGAACTGCTGAACAATACACGCCAAGGAGTTGTGATCCCCGAAGAGGCACTGATTCCCTCCGGCAGGGCCAACTATGTCATGGTGGTTGACCAATCCATATCACCTCTAAAGGTCCAGCGACGGAATGTTCAGATAGGCATGAGGCTCTTCGGATCTGTAGAAATTATCGAGGGACTTGAGGCTGGTGAACTGGTGGTTACCCATGGAAATACGCGGATCAGGCCGGATCAGGATGTTACCATCCTCGCTACTGACAAAGGCGGCGCGCCGCTGAAAAATCTTTTATCCGGTGAGTCGGAGGGGCAGCCGCAATGATCCTATCCGACATCTCCGTCAAACGGCCGGTCTTTGCTTCCGTAATCTCGTTATTGCTTGTGGTCTTTGGCCTGGTGGCGTTTTCAAGGTTGCCGCTCAGGGAATATCCGGATATCGATCCTCCGGTGGTGACAATAGATACCATTTACCCTGGGGCTGCAGCCAACGTGGTTGAAACCCAGATTACCCAAATAATTGAGCAGCGGATCGCCGGTGTGGAGGGCATTCGGTTTATTGAATCATCCAGCGAGGACGGGCGCTCGGTGGTGACTGTTGAATTTTCCACAAGTCGGGACATAGACGGCGCGGCAAATGATATCCGTGACCGTGTTTCCGCCATTCTCGATAATCTCCCCGCGGAAGCAGACCCACCAGAAATCCAGAAAGTTGATGGCAACGATGATGTCATCATGTGGCTCAACCTGGTCAGTGATCGTCTGAGCGTACCGGAACTGACAGATTATGCCGATCGTTACCTGGTTGACCGTTTTTCTGTCCTTGACGGTGTTTCCCGAGTCAGGATCGGCGGCGGGCAGAGTTTCGCCATGCGTATCTGGTTGGATCGAACCAGAATGGCCGCCAGAGGTCTGACGGTCAGTGACGTCGAACAGGCCCTGCGTTCCGAAAACCTTGAAGTGCCGGCTGGTACCATTCAATCCGCCAGTCGAAGTTTCACCATACGGTTGAACCGGGCTTTTCGCACAGCAGATGATTTTGCCCAGCTGTCCTTGAAACGAAGCGATAACGGTTACCTGATTCGACTCAGGGATATCGCCCGAGTCGAACGTGGCACCGAGGAGGACCGAACTTTTTTCCGGGGCAATGGGGAGGCAATGGTCGGCCTGGGAATCATCAAGCAGTCGACGGCCAATACCATAGATGTCTCGCGCAGCACCAAAAGCGAGATGGAGCGGCTCAATAGTCGTCTGCCGGAAGGCATGACCATAAGGCAAAGTTACGATACATCAGTGTTTGTAGAGGAAGCGATTGAAGAAGTCTACAAAACGCTGCTCATTGCCATAGGTCTGGTGGTGCTGGTCATCTTTCTGTTTTTGGGAAATATCCGGGCCACACTGGTGCCGGCAGTGACCGTGCCGGTCTCCATTATCGCCTCTTTCATCGCCTTAAATGTTTTTGGTTTTTCGGTAAATTTGTTAACCCTGCTGGCTCTGGTTCTGGCTATCGGCCTGCTTGTTGATGATGGCATTGTGGTCCTGGAAAATATTCATCGGCGTATCGATGAGAAAGGAGAAACACCCCTGGTGGCAGCTTTTGAGGGAACCAGACAAGTCGGGTTTGCTGTTGTGGCGACAACGCTTGTGCTCGTTTCAGTGTTTGTTCCGATCGCTTTTTTGCAGGGCGATGTCGGTCGTCTGTTCTCGGAATTTGCCCTGACTATGGCTGCGGCAGTCAGCTTCTCAAGTATAGTGGCGCTGACTCTCTCGCCCATGCTCGCTTCGATTCTACTGAAGCAGAAACAGCGCGATCCGCTAAATGTTCCGCGAATCGACCGCTTCTACCGGGGAATCCGCAAACGCTACCGGCAGGCCCTCGGCGGAGCGCTCCGTCGGCCTGCTCTGGTAATGGGTCTCTATGCGGCTTTTCTTGGCGGCACCTATCTGCTGTTTGAAGAGATACCGACTGAATATGCACCCAAAGAAGACCGGGGAGCATTTTTTGTGATCGTCAATGGTCCGGAAGGGGCGACTTACGCCTATATGAAGGAGTACATGGATGAAATCGAACAGCGCTTGATGCCCTTTGTGGACAGTGGTGAGGCAACCAGATTACTGGTCCGGGCACCGCGCAGCTTTGGCAACTATGAAAGTTTTAATTCAGGAATCGTCATTTTTGTACTCAACTCCTGGCAGAACAGACGATCGGCCTGGGTGATTATGGACGAGGTACGCAACCGTCTAAAGGGGCTGCCCGGGATTCGGGCATTTCCGGTAATGCGGCAGGGATTCGGGGCCTCCATTCAAAAACCGCTGCAGTTTGTGATCGGTGGCGGGACCTATCAGGAGCTGGCGCAATGGCGGGATATCCTTGTGGAGAAGATCGAGGCGGATAACCCGGGTCTGCTTGGTCTTGATTGGGATTACAAGGAGACCAAACCACAGGTTCAGGTCAATATCGATTACGACAGGGCAGCGGAGCTAGGTGTGACCGTCGGTAATATCGGCCGGACACTCGAGACCATGCTCGGCTCACGGAGGGTGACGACCTATCTCGAAGAGGGTGAGGAATACGATGTCATCCTCGAGGGTGAGCGCGAAACCCAGCGCACCCCGGCCGATCTGCAGGCTATCTATGTCAGATCGGAACGGAGTGGGGAATTGATCCCCCTGGCAAATCTTGTCACTCTCGAAGAATTTGCAGATTCAAGCTCGCTGAACCGATACAACCGGGTAAGGGCTATCACGCTGCAGGCCAGTCTTTCCGATGGGCTGTTACTTGGAGAGGCGCTGAGCTATATGGAAAATCTTGTCCAGCAGCATCTGCCGGAGCAGGTTATCATAGACTACAAGGGCGTATCCAAGGATTATATCAGCTCCTCACAGTCCATTATTTTTGTCTTTGTTCTTGGGATCATCGTTGTTTTTCTGGTCCTTGCTGCCCAGTTTGAAAGCTGGGTCAACCCTCTGGTCATCATGCTTACCGTTCCTCTGGCGATCGCAGGCGGCCTGCTTGGTCTCTATCTGACGGGCAACACCTTAAACATTTACAGCCAGATTGGCCTGGTCATGCTGATTGGCCTGGCAGCTAAAAACGGTATATTACTCGTCGAGTTCACCAATCAGCTGCGAGACCAGCAGATGTCATTCTACAGGGCGATACTCTATGCCTCTGAAGTACGCCTGCGGCCGATTGTCATGACCGGAATTACCACTGCGGCAGGTGCTGTACCGCTCATTCTCTCTTCGGGAGCCGGAGCTGAAACCCGCATGGTGATAGGTGTTGTGGTACTCGCTGGAGTATTATCGGCGACGATATTCACCCTGTTTGTGGTGCCGGTCGCCTATAGCCTGTTGGCCCGAAAATCGGACTTACCTGGTTCAATAGGTCGTCGGCTTGAAGAGCAGCAAAAGGAGGCAAAGCAAGGTAATCATTAACACCATTAGTGCATACCTTGCTTGCCAGGAATTGCTCAGGAATATAAAGCTCCACCCATCTGCGCGGGCCTTGCAGCTTTATTGTAGCATTTGCAATTGCCTAATAAATTCCTCATTATCAGGCACTTCCTCCTGAACAAAGCGGATAGTGCCGCTCTTGTCAATCAGATAGGTGATTCTTCCACCACCATATTGCTTTTTGATACCTTTACTGCTGTCTGTGACGAGCGGAAAACTAATTCCCTCTTCATCAACAAACTTGTTGAGGGTCTCCATGCTGTCAGTGCTGACACCGATGATCTCTGCGTCCAATTGTTGCATTGCTTCCAGATCACGCTGGAAGTCGATTAATTCATTTTTTCAAACAGAGGTGAATACCGCAAAATAGAGTGCCAGTACCACATTTCGTTTGCCTTGGAAATTACTCAGAGTAATCTCTCCCTGAGTGGATGCGGCGGTAAAATCCGGAGCTGGGTCGCCAACATCAAGAGCGCTGGCATAGGTCGGACTCCAAAGTAAAAATACCACTAATAATATTGTAAGGAGCGTGCGTCGAGATTTCATAATTCTTACCTAATTAAGATGAAAAGTGTAGGGTTCCTGCTGGAACCCAGGATATGCAGGCTGTCAGCAGAGCAGTGCCGGTCAAATAATAAGATATCTGCCACTCTGCTGTTTGACTTCTATCAGGATAAGCATCCTGGTGGACATCGCCATCATGGAGGAACATGTCATGCTCCATGACTGATCGTACCGACCGCAATGAGCAATCAGATGCCTTTTCCCGCTATATACTGAATTCTGCTCTTGTTCTATAGGCAGGAGCTTAGCGACTGAAGCATAGTCGGACGATGTTGTTTCTCTTCATGAAGCAGTGAAGATGGAAATGATAATCAACCACACTGTTTCTGCCTATCCCCTCCGGCGAGGCAGAGAGCAGTGCCAACTGGTGCCAGGTGATTAGGTGAGGAACCAGGAAATCATTGGGTCATGTTTCATATGCATAACCTGACTCACTCTCTCTTTTATCCCGCAGCGTTTTTATTCTCAAAGGGCGGCGAGAGCTGCGTCATAATCAGGTTCTTGAGTGATTTCTGGAACCTGTTCAGAATATTTCACGCTCCCGTCTGGACCAACGACCACAACTGCTCTGGCGAGTAATCCGGCGAGAGGGCCGT
>JASJGU010000305.1:0-3059 GCA_033791385.1 Desulfuromusa sp. | reverse complement strand
CTGACCTGCACGTTGTCGAAGGTGAACTGGATTCCACCAGGTATCAATTGCCCATTATTCCCGGGCACCAGGTTGTTGGTACGATCGAGTCGGCTCCGGAGACTTCCATATTGAAACCAGGCCAACGGGTTGGTGTGCCTTGGCTGAATTCGACCTGTGGCAACTGCCGCTTCTGCCGGACCGGGCGGGAGAACCTATGTGAACATCCGGAGTTTACCGGCTGCACAAAAAACGGCGGGTTTGCTGAGTTTATAACCGCCCCGGCAGATTTCGTCTATCCGCTTCCGGCACAACTGAGCGATACAGAAGTTGCCCCTATACTATGTGCCGGGATAATCGGCTATCGCTGCCTGCGTCAATGCGAAATTGATGACTGGGCCGGTGCAAAACTGGGTCTATACGGCTTTGGTGCCGCTGGCCATATCGCGATCCAGATTGCGCGACATCGTGGCGCGGAAGTCTATGTTTGCACACGCGACCATGATCGCCATCAAAAACTGGCCCAGGAATTGGGGGCAACATGGGTTGGCGGGACATTTGACCCGCCCCCGGTGAAACTTGATGCATCGATTATTTTTGCACCGGCCGGTGAAATCATACCTGTTGCGTTGAGCTCACTGGACCGGGGTGGCAAGCTGGTACTCGGCGGAATCCATATGAGCCCGGTAACAGAGTTTGCATACGAGAAAATCTATTGGGAACGGGTCATCCGTTCGGTCGCCAACAATACCCGTCTGGATGGCCAGGAATTTATTGCAGAAGCAGTGGCCGCAAAAATCCAGACACACACAGAGGTTTTTCCGTTGGCAGAGGCCAACACTGCCTTGCTTGCCCTTAAACAGGATGCCATCAGGGGCGCCGGTGTACTGCTGGTGGATACCTGAAAGACCCCGGGAATTTCAGCGCCAAACAACTGCACCCGTCATGCAAAATCCGTGAAACATGTTTTTATTGACCCAAATCATTCTTTCGACTGTTGTCCCGCCGTATTCTGAACACTCGATAGACCGATTTTTAACGGGGAGTACGTGATGTTGAATAAATATCAAATTCGCGACCTCAAGAAAACACTGGATGATCGTTTCTTCGATCTTCGTGAGGAAGTACGGCTTGAACTACTTAAGACGGACGATCAGACCTATATCGCTCTTGCTGGCCGGGTCCATGACATCGGGGAGGCATCAGTGGCTGACTTGCTGGTGGATCTCCAGTTAGCTGACATTGACCGCCATATCCAGGAAATCAGGGATATTGATGCGGCATTCCTACGTATGGCGGCGGGAAGCTATGGTGTTTGCAATGGCTGCAAGACATCCATTGCCATTGAACGGCTGCAGGCCTATCCAACTGCAAAGCGTTGTCACCGATGCCAGGTCAACCACGAACACACCTACGCGGGGACCATTGGACCGTCAATGTAATTCGATATGACTAGCCAATCCATGAAAACAGCTACGGTTACATCCCCCATCCTTACGCACAAGAACGATGGGGTGACAACCCTTACCATGAACACACCTGCTCGTCTCAATGGCTGGACCATGGAGATGATGAATGCACTTAAGGAAGCTTTCAGGGTAGCGGCACAGGATGACGAAACCAGCGTAGTGATTTTGACCGGGGCGGACCCGTATTACTGTGCGGGTGTCAATTTGTCAGCAACACTTCGACTCACTCACCCGCGTAAACTGCATGCGATGATCGTGGAGAGTAACCAGGCACTTTTTGACACCTTTCTGGATTTCCCCAAGCCATTGCTCATCGCTGTCAATGGGCCGGCCATCGGTGCCAGCGTGACTTCAGCGACGCTTTGCGATGGCATCATTGCCTCTGAGAAAGCAACGTTTTCAACGCCCTTTGCTGCATTGGGTGTCACACCGGAAGGCTGCTCAAGCGTTCAATTTGCGCAGATCATGGGTCCCGCCAATTCTGAAAGAATGCTTGAAAAGGAGGGCTGGAAACCCACCGCCGGGGAGGCGCTCGAGGCCGGCTTGATCCAGTGGGTTGCTCCCCACGACAAACTCCTGGAAAAAGCCCTGCGGATTGCACGGGAATGGATTGCCTCAGACGCAACACGCAGCTTCCGGGGTGAGAATGGGCGTGAAGAACTGAAAGCCGTTAATGCCAGTGAATCACAGGCACTCGCCGATGCATTCCTGAGCGCGCCTTTTATCAGGGCACAGTTCAGGTTTTTATGGAGCAGAAAAAAGTGGGGACCCGCTGTAATGTTCCTGACCATGCTGATTTCACGACCACTTTGGTCAAAATTCCTTTGATTATTTGCGACGATTACGTCGTTCGAAAACCTTAGCGACTACGTTAACCCATGATTGAATGATTGGTCATTTTTTGCGAATAGGCCCGAATAACACTGCTGTCATCGACAACCAGATAAATTTTTCAAATATACTCTTATATTTCGTATATTCTAGAAATATAGTTTATTTTATTTTTATCATTGTGTATTCTATAGCCATGCAACCTGAAACTGCCGCTAAGCAACTTGAAGCACTGGGTAATTTAACCCGTCTTGCAATTTATCGCAGTCTCGTACAGGCAGGTTCTCAAGGGAGTTCCGTAGGCGAAATCAAGGCAGAGCTTGATATACCGGGTTCAACACTTTCACATCATATTGCCAAACTGGTTAATGCCGGATTGCTTAGCCAGCAACGCGATAGTCGAAGCCTGGTATGTACAGTTAACAATGAAAACATGGATGCGTTGATGGAGTTTCTCGTACAGAATTGCTGTACCGAGGACTGGATTATTCAATCAGATTGATTTTTTGGCGTTCGGAGAATATACATATTTCGAATATTCTAAAAATATAGATTTAAATATAATTTGTCACACTTAATACTTACTGGATAGGAATAGCACGCTACTACTTTTCTCCAAGGATAATTCAAATATGAGCCACAACGATCTCGATACCTTAAAGCACCGTCTGCGCGAGTTTGCAGATACGCGTGACTGGAATCAGTTTCATTCGCCCAAGAACCTTTGCATGGCACTCGGTGTAGAAGTTTCGGAAATTACCGAACACTTCCAGTGGCTCA
>JASJGU010000304.1:0-4153 GCA_033791385.1 Desulfuromusa sp. | reverse complement strand
CCTCCGGCTGAAGACTATAGAACTGTCGGACAGACATATCGACAACAAAGCTAACCACTGGATATCCCAATGTTTCCCTGATTGCGGGGATAGAATTATCATACCTGATCATTTCTGTCAATTATTTACGTAAGTGTTTTTGTCAGGTATTCATAGATTACTACAGAGTGTGTCGGAAAGAAACCGACTAGCTGAAAAATACAGGGGATTTTATTGCGGCAAACAGAAGGTAAAGCGGCTCCCCTGCCCCAGGCAACTTTCTGCCCAGATACGGCCATGGTGCGCTTCTACAATTTTTTTACAGATCGACAGTCCCAAACCATTACCGGCTCGTGGATCAGCAGCAGAGACGGTTGTATATTCATTAAACAGGGCAGCAATCTGGGTCGGTTCGATTCCGGGACCATTATCTTCGATTGAAATCCGGGCCTCACCATCAAGCTCTACCAGATCGAGGCGGATCGTGCCCCCCTCTGGAGTGAACTTCATAGCATTGTTGACAATATTATAAAAAACCCGGCGAATGCCATGTTCATCACACATCACCAACACTTCACGATTCAAACAATCAGTCTGCAGACTGATGTTCCGACGTTGCAACAGTGGCATCATCTCACTACAAACCGAACCAACAATCTGACTGATATCCTGTTCCGTCAGGTGCAGAACAAAGCAACCGGAACTAAGTTGAGAATAATCGAGCAAATCATTAGCCATATCAACCAGACGACGATTACCAGCCATCAAGCCATCGATAATCTGATCCTGTTCCGGTAGCAGGCTGCCATTAGAGGTTTCAGTGAGCAGCGTACAATAGCCATCGATAACCGAAACCAGAACTCGCAAATCGTGTGCAGCCATATCGAGCAGTGATGATTGTTCGTTGGTCGGCCGCACAACCAGATTCGCCTTATCAATGCCGAGTTCCCGCTGGCGAATCTTCTGCTCAAGGGCACTCACTTCAGCCAAACGCAAAGCACTGGTCGCCAAATTAGCAACTAACTGACAGAAAGAGATTTCATCTTCGGAAAAGCCGGAGATAGGTCGAGCTGACCGCAACATCAGCACACCAATAGAACGTTGACGATCAACCATCGGCAAAACCAATATTGAATTGAACGCCAAGCCCTGCAGGTTTGCACGAACCGGCTCCATAAGCGGGTGTCTGAAAATATCATCTATCAGCAACGGACGCCCAGTGGCGATAGTATCTTGAATTTCAGGATAAAGCTCCAGGTCGATGCGCAGACCATTAACTCCGGGGTCATCACTCGAAGCCATGACATAGACAAAATCTTCGTCTTCGCGGGTCATGGCCACAGAGCAACGATTGACACTGAGAACCTGAGCCACTGAGTTGACAACCTGTTGCAATATTTCGGTATTACTCTTGCTGGAAATTGCCAGGCTGGAAAGACCGCTCAAAAATGAGAAATCAATCTGCGGCATAGGCCGGGGAACGCTCCGCTCAGCAACTGATAGGCGAAGCATCAGTCGGGCTTCAAACTCATTGATACTGTACGGCTGGCAGATGTAGTCATCCGCATCAGTGCCACACAGGTAGCGACCTATATCCTCGGAATCCTCTGGAATAAGCAGAACAACCGGAAGTCTTTTTTCCGGATGACAGAAGCGTAGCTTTCGGCAGAGAGACAAATCAGACAGAACCATCGCACCGTCAAGCAATATCAAATCAGGGCAGTTAATACGGATCGCCTGACTCGCCGAATCTGGGGAGTCAACGACTGCAGTCCGCAACCCAACCCGACTGATTACATCAGCAAATTGATTTGCAGATTTCTCACTTGAATGAATGATAAGGATAGACGCAGACATTGATACCTTCGCAAAATGAACTATATCTTGAATTTAACAAACCCTTACAAGAGTTCATTAATAGGCAGAGAGCATACCAAGCAAAAAGATAAACACAAGAAAAACCGGCAGTGGTCACAATCTGCTGAATTTACTGGGCTGGTTATTCTTTGCAACACTATGAAACAAACTCGATGGCTTACCATTCCGGCGAGTTAACTGTGCTTTTGGCGGTATCACTGAGACGACCGACCGAAGCGAGCAGCAGCGTTAATCCTGCAGATAGAGTAACAACACCTAAACAAAACAGCGACAACAAATTTACTTAGAAGCTGTCGACAAGCGTATACAATTCACATATAATATTCGGGTTTAATTAATTGGCCAATTTGGTCTATATTCCCATCCCTATGCACAAGGAGCGAGAACATGCCCGAATTCAAGTATCAGGACCCAATGCCGCTGAGTGCGGACACCACCAAGTACTACAAAATTGAGGGCTCAGAAGAATTCGTCAACGTTGTTGAATTTGATGGTAAAGAGGTCCTCAAGGTTGGGCCACAAGCGCTTACCGTACTCGCCAACAATGCGATGCGAGACATTTCTTTCATGTTGCGCCCTGCGCACAATGAGCAAGTCGCCAAGATCCTGAGCGATCCGGAAGCTTCAGAAAACGACCGTGGCGTCGCCATGGCTTTTTTACGTAATGCTGAAATCTCCGCCAATTTCGAATTACCGGTCTGCCAAGATACCGGTACCGCAACTGTTGTCGCCAAAAAAGGCCAACAGGTCTGGACCACCGGCAACGACTGCGAGCGAATTTCCGAAGGCGTTTTCAAAACCTACACCGAAGAAAACCTGCGCTACAGCCAGACTGTTGCCCTCGATATGTACACCGAAAAGAATACCGGCACCAACCTGCCGGCTCAGATTGATATCATGGCCACTGAAGGCCAGGCCTATAAGTTCCTGTTCATGGCCAAAGGTGGCGGTAGCGCCAACAAAACCATGCTGTTCCAGGAAACCAAAGCACTGCTCAATCCCGACAGTCTGTACAATTATCTGGTCGCCAAGATGAAGACTCTCGGTACCGCCGCCTGCCCGCCATACCATATGGCTTTTGTCGTTGGTGGAACTTCAGCAGATGCCTGCATGAAAGCTGTCAAGCTGGCCACGGCTAAAGAACTTGATGGGCTGCCAAGCGAAGGCAATGATCATGGTCAAGCCTTCCGCGACCTGGAACTGGAAGCTAAGCTGCTCAAAGCAGCTCAAGACCTCGGCATCGGTGCCCAGTTCGGCGGCAAGTATTTTGCTCACGATGTTCGTGTTATCCGTTTGCCACGCCACGGCGCATCTTGTCCGGTCGGCATGGCCGTCTCCTGTTCGGCAGACCGTAATATTAAAGCAAAAATCACTAAAGATGGTTTGTTCGTCGAAGAGATGGACCGCAATCCAGGCCGCCTCATTCCAGAAAAATATCGTGGCAAGAGCAGTAACGGCACCCCGATTGATCTAAATCAGCCGATGAGCGAGATTCTTGCTCAACTGACCAAGCTGGAAGTCGGCGCTCCACTGCTCCTTAAAGGCACTATCGTTGTTGGTCGCGACATTGCTCACTCCAAGTTCAAAGAAGTCCTCGACAGTGGCAAGCCGCTGCCTGACTACTTGAAGAATCATCCGATCTACTATGCGGGTCCGGCCAAGACTCCAGAAGGTAAAGCCTCCGGCTCCTTCGGCCCGACCACTGCGGGACGGATGGATTCCTATGTTAACCTGCTTCAGGCCAATGGCGGCTCGATGGTCATGATTGCCAAAGGTAATCGTAGCCAGCAGGTCACTGACGCCTGTAAAGAGCACAAAGGTTTCTACCTCGGCTCCATCGGCGGCCCCGCTGCTGTTCTGGCCGAAGAGAACATCAAGAAAGTCGAGTGTATCGACTACCCAGAACTGGGCATGGAAGCTGTTTGGAAGATTGAAGTTGAGGACTTCCCGGCATTTATCCTGGTTGATGACAAAGGTAACGACTTCTTCAAGACGCTCGGCCTGTAAAAAACTTGATTTAATTTATAAAAAAGCCCCGGCCTAGTGCCGGGGCTTTTTTATAAATACCTTTATCAAGCCTTAAAACTGTCATCAGATAAGCAAACTGAAGGAAACCATCAAAAAAACAATCGAAGTGGCAACCCCCAAAAGTAGAATCCGACAGGCGAGAGAGCAGTTCTTCTCTTGTGTTTCCCCTTCATACTTTTCGCGAGCTTTCATAACGTCTCCTTTTGGCTTTCCTTACCGGTCTTTCCCTCACCGTTTCTTTATCATTTCACTTCAGCATCACTATAAT
>JASJGU010000303.1:0-9207 GCA_033791385.1 Desulfuromusa sp. | reverse complement strand
AGTGCAGATGCCAGTCATCAGGCTTTTGAATGGTGATCTCTTTCATCGTTGTTTTACTCTTCTTTCACAGGCGTTATCCGCGCGTCTAGATCTAAAAAGGGGGAACCCATGGGGACGTAACTGATATATCCACCTTAACAGTTTTCCATCTCTATGCCCAACCAATCTCACATAGGTATTCGCCTCAGCCGTCTATTTATGAAATGAAAGGAGTTATGAAGGGAAAATCATAGGCAGATTGGTCTATAAAAGTCAGGAAAACACTTTTGAAACAGCAAAATCGCCGATCGCTGCAAAATTGTCCCAAGGTTCTCATAGTGGCCAGACAAAGAGAATCATCGGGATACCCACCAACACCACCAAAATCTCCAGCGGCAGCCCCATCCGCCAATAATCGCTGAACTTATAGCCGCCTGGCCCCATGATGATGGTGTTGTTTTTATGGCCGATGGGGGTCAGAAACGCGCAGGATGCGGCCACGGCAACTGCCATCAGAAAAGCATCCGGGTTGGCATCGAGCCGGTTCGCGATATCGACGGCGATCGGGGCTGCAATCAACGCCGTTGCCACGTTATTCAGCACATCCGAGAGAGTCATGGTGACCAACATCAGGATGGTCAGGACGGCAACGGTCGGCCAGCCGGTCGTCCAGTCGACGATAGCATTGGCCACCAGGGTCGTCCCGCCACTCGCCTCCAGAGCGGCGCCGATCGGGATCATCGAGCCGAGCAGGACAATGACCGGCCACTCTACCGAATCGTAGATCTGAGATAGAGGGACAATACGCAGCGCGACGTAGGCGACCACCACCGCCGCCAGCGCCATTGGCAGGTAGATCAGACCGAAACTCGCAGCAATGATCGCGGCGGCAAAAATGGCCACGGCCGCCCACGCCTTGTTCCGCTGAAGGACTTCTAAACCACGTTCGGCCAGCGGTAGACAGCCAAGCCAATCGACCACATCGGGAAGTTGTTCCTCGGGACCGAGTAACAGCAGGAGATCCCCCGCCTTGATCGGTGCTTTGCGCACCTGTTCGCGAATCCGCTGCCCCTTTCGTGAAATACCGAGCAGGGTCACGCTGCGACGGGTGAGTAAGCGTGCCTCCATCGCCGTACGTCCTACGATCATCGCCCCTTCCGGCACCACCACTTCGACTAGAGCAACCGCCTCGGCGGTTATGGCCTCATGCTTTTCCGCGCCGACATGCTCCAGGACGGCTGCGCCGACAAATTGGTCAATGGAATCGGGACGTCCTTCCAGCACCACCAGATCATTTTTGCGCAGGATTTCGCGGCGGGCGGTGCCGACCAAGCGTTTACCGCGACGTACCAGACCGAGGATATTGACGTCACTCTCCTCAGCGAACGACTCGAGATCCTTGAGCGCCTTGCCTACCGTTATGGATGCTTCCGGCACCTTCGCGTTCGAAATGTAGTTCTGCAGGTCACCAAGTTCTTGGGCGGTATCGTGTTTGCCACGCTCCACCGGAATCAGCCTCCAGCCAACGAGAGAGACAAAAAGCACCCCAACAATGGCCACGACCACACCGACCGGAGCAAAATCGAACATGCCGTACGGTTCGCCCAGAGCACTTTCGCGAAAGGTGGCGATGACGATATTCGGCGGCGTGCCGATCAGGGTCACCATGCCACCGAGGATTGAAGCGAATGAAAGTGGCATTAACGTCAGCGCAGGGCTCCGCTTGCCCCGCTTGGCCGCCTGAATGTCGACCGGCATCAGCAAGGCCAGCGCGGCAACGTTGTTCATGATGCTCGAAAGAGTGGCGGAGATTATCGCCATGATGCCGATATGGGTCGGCAGGCTACGAGACGAATCAACAACCTTGCGCGCAAGCAGTTCAATAGCGCCTGAACGGGAGAGGCCGCGACTGACAATCAGCACCAGGGCGATAATAATCACCGCCGGGTGGCCGAACCCAGAAAAAACCTGGTCTTTTGGAATGACACCGGTCAAAAAAGCCAGGACCAGCGCAGCAAAGGCCGTTACGTCGTAACGTATACGGCCCCAGATGAGAAATATGAAAATGAGGCCAATCAGGCTAAATAGGATGGTTTGGTCGGTGGTCATAGTCATTAATTTTAGCAGATAGGGATTATGTTTAAAAGTAAGCATCTATTAAAAACAACCCGATGACGGGACTTTTCTGATTTATCACCATCAATCAGACAGGAATTTGTGGCTTACTTCTAGTAAGTTTTCGAGGCCCCAGGTCGATACCGACATCAGGCTTTTTCTCTTCCAAAAATCAGGATTTCACTTTTTAAAGGGCAAAATCAGCCTGTTGCAGAATACCTCTTTTTAAATGCTAAATTTTGAAAATGTGGCTTCAATGTATCGGATTTCTCGATAGTCAAGACAGCTCGATCTGGCCAACTTACGGACACAGGATTCAATGTTGAGCAGCAAGAACCATCTAAACGACTGTTATCATTGCTCTTAACCAAATTTTTTTCCACTACAAATCATCGTGCCGGCAGTTCGATTCTGTCTCTGGGCACCAGTAATTCAAAGGGTTACGTCATTTGATATAGCCCTTTTTTCGTTTATACCCGCGAAGCGCTAAGTCAATGTTAAGTAGACTCTAGAAATGGACAATGCCAATCCACAACTAGTACTCGGAATTGAATCAATTTTCGATAATGTTTAAAGAGCGAATACCGCTACCGCTTAACAGCGGACTAGTTGCATAAAACCCTACACAGATCCGAGCCTACTGCTGCTGATACCTGCCCCCTGCTCTACCTGATTCGTCCTCTCAACTGAAGTTCCGGAGATTATTCAAAATCATCTTATTTGGGTTTAATTTTCCGTGGCAAGTGTTATAATTATATATTTATTTTGTTGTCCGCAGCCCTATTTCTCACGTTATTCAAAGGAGACAGAAATGTATAGGCAGGCTATAAACAAATGCATTCCCCTTGTCCTGTTGTGCGTCCTTTTCTCATTCGGATGCGCAAACAGCACAAAAACAACTGCAATTGAAGCGAAACCTACCGTCGTCAATGAAGCTTCGAATGTCTACAAAGGAAAAGTAGCTGGCAGATCGAACAAGGCCAGAACCATTTCCATCACTGTCGGTGCAGGTGATGCAGCCAAGACAATGATGGTAACATTTGATGAAACCACTGAAGGCCTTGAGTTTGCGAAAAAAGGAGAAGCTGCCATTATCAATTGGCAACTGCGTGGTGAAGATAAATTTGCCACTGTTGTCAAACCCAAGCTGGCAAAGCTTCCCCCAGGCGTTGCAGAAATCAAAGTTGATGAACTTTACAAGTTGGTTTTAGATCATGCTCCCATGACTCTGGTGGATGCCAGACCTGAGAGCCGCTACGCTCAAGGACACCTTCCTGGAGCCATTAGTATTTCAGTACCTATGCTTAAAAAGAAAAATGCAGAGGTTCTTCCTCAGGACAAAGACAAGCTTCTGGTTTTCTACTGTGGCGGCTACACATGAGGTATGACCACCAAAAACGCCGGTCTGGCGAAAAACCTCGGTTATACCAATGTCAAAGCGTTCCTCGGCGGCGAACCAGCCTGGACCGAAGCAGGTCATCCCATTTATGCTTCTTATGATTTTGTGGAAAACGGCAACATTGTCCTTCTCGATCTTCGGCAAAGTGATGCTGTTACCGAAGGGCGAATTCCCCGTTCAGTTCATATGCCGTCCGCTGATCTCTTAGATCGCCTGGACGAGATCCCCCTTAAGGCACCAATTGTACTTTACAGTGATAATTCCGAAGATGTATCTGACGCATTTGATGACCTGAGATATGATGGATACAAGAATGTATCCATGGTGGTCGGCAATTATCAGGGATGGATTTCTGTCGGACGAAAAACAGAAAGCGGCCCTGATTATAAGACCAAAGTAAACTGGGTCCGTAAGCTCGGCAAAGATGAGGTTTCTCTTAGCGATTTCAAAAAAGCAGTTCTGGGCGAACTTTCCAACACTTATGTTCTTGATGTGCGCTCTCCCGCAGAGATCCAGGAACTGGGTATTTTCAAGAACACTGTAAATATCCCCCTTGATGAAATTCCGAAGCGTCTGACAGAAATTCCCAAAGACAAGCGTATTTTCATTCATTGCTCAACGGGTGCCAGAGCCGAACTAGCCTTCCGTGAGCTTAAAGAGAATGGCTTTGACGCCAAATACCTGCTGCACACTATCGGTGACCCGGAGTGCGACTGCCCTATCATCAAATAACCCGAAACCTGATCTGAATTATATTAGTCAGTATCCCCCGGTAAAACCGGGGGATTTTATTTTTATGCGTTGCGTGTTCTCCTTTTTATAGTGTCCAGAAATTCCAGATATTGTTACATCTTATGGAATAGTCCACCATCTGCTTGCTCGAGCGATTTTCACCAATCACAAATCCTAAGTTTTGAAAAGTATCAATTTAACAAGTAAAAATGTCTCGGATTTTATAAATTATTAAAACCGGTCAAAACTTGTTTTAAGTGGATTTAACAAGTGAATACTTGGTTTGGGGACGACCGATTTTGTAATGTTATGCGTTCCCCCAGAACTTGCTGATCAGGCTGCAATTGAGTAGATTAAAAAATAAGCTTTCTATAATTTGTATTGACTAATGTTTACAGGCATGGTAAAAAAACACTATCCCTTTCTACTCAAAGGTATAGCCACAAGCACTAACAGCAATTGCTGTGTCACATACAGATTTATCCCAATATCTAAAAGTGGAGCGTAAGTTATGTCGTACAGATCATATTTGACCCTATGCCCCCTGATTCTACTTCTTATTGCAACAACCGCATTGGCTGGAGACCTGCCTGAAATTCGTAAAAATGGAGTCCTCAGACATCTCGGTGTTCCTTACGCAAATTTTGTAAACAGCAAAGGCGAAGGTCTCGATGTCGACATGATGCGTCTTTTTGCCAGTGACTTAGGGGTGCGCTACGAGTATGTACCGACAAGCTGGTCAACCGTATTTTCTGATCTTACCGGCCTCAAGTACACGGTTGAGAATGGGCATGTTCTTAAGACAGGCAAAGAGGAGATTAAGGGGGATATAATTGCAAATGGACTAACTATCCTTCCTTGGCGAAAAGAGCTAATCGACTATTCACGTCCAACTTTTCCAACCGGTATTTGGGTTATTGCTCAAGCAGTGTCCTCTTTGAAACCAATTCAGGGCAGCAGCAGTATTGACGAGGATATTGAAGAAGTCAGAGGAATGTTAAAAGGGCGGCAGATCTTGACCATGACTGGGACTTGCTTGGAGAGTAGTCTTTACAATCTTGCAGAAACCGGGGCTGAGATTATTGTCGAAAACCCGAACGAGAAGACTTTGGACGATATGGCCCCTTCGGTTATTGAAGGTAATGCGGAACTGACCCTCCTCGATGTTCCGGACGCTCTGGTGGCTTTGCAAATCTACCCAGGAGAGATCAAGATATTAGGGCCTCTTACCAAAGATCAAATGATGGGTTGTGGTTTTAGAAAAAATTCTCCCTTATTACGCGAGGCTTTCAACAAATTTTTTATAAAAATAGCCAAAGAAGGAACTTACCGTAAGTTGGTTGAAAAGCATTATCCCTCCGTTTTTGTCTATCTCGGAGATTTTTTCGATAGTTTACAAGACTAAGTCCAGCAGATTTTATAGGAGCAAATAATGTTGCGATCACAACTAAAAACCACTCATTTTTTTCTCGTGATTTTCCTGCTTTTGCTGCCAATGAACATGGTGCTTGCCGAAGATCTGGATCATGTTCTGGAAAACGGAACCTTACGGCACCTGGGAATCCCTTATGCCAATTTCGTGCATTCCAATCATTCGGGCCTTGATGTCGAGCTTATGAAAGGATTTGCCAAACATCTTGGTGTTAAATATAAATTTGTCGAAAGTTCGTGGGCAACCATCATTCCAGACTTAACCGGCAAAAAAGTTGTTGCTAAAGGGAATGACGTCGAAATTCTTGGCGATAGCCCGGTCCGTGGTGACGTTATTGCGACCGGATTCACCACACTGCCTTGGAGAGAAAAGATCGTAACCTTTTCCCGGCCAACCTTCCCGAGTGGCATCTGGGTTATTTCCCGAGCGGACAGTGATTTAACTCCCGTGTCTGGAACAGATTCAGTCGATGAAGAAATTGCTCAAGTCAAAACCAAACTGAAAAATCACAGTCTCTTGGCCATGGGCGATAGTTGCCTGGCTCCTGAACTTTACGGTCTGAAAAATGTGGGGGTAGATCTCAAGATGTTTGATAGCGACCGAGATCTGGGTGAGATGATCCCAGCAGTAATGGCCCGGATGGCCGATGCAACTCTCATGGATGTGCCCGTCGCTCTGATTGCTCTAGAAGACTGGCCTGGTGACATCAAGGTCATCGGACCTGTTTCTCCGACTCAATACATGGGGTGCGCCTTCGCAAAAGACTCACCAAGGCTGGTCGCAGCTTTCAATGCCTATCTGGACGGGCTGTTTGCCTCTGGTGCTTATCAGAAGATGGTGAAAAAATATTATCCCACGGTCTTCAGTTATTACGACGACTTTTTCCGTTAATAAAGGTGGCTAGCTAATATGAGCCGGAACAAGGCGATCATATTGATCAGTTTCCTGGCTTTGGTTGTTTTCCTGGGTTTTTTATTGAGTGGGAATTATCGGGCACAGACCGCTCTTAGCCAGGCCTCATTTGATCGTTTGAAGCTCGACCTTGAAAAACGGGTTGCTACTCTGGATTATTTTCTATCCGAGCGGCGCAACGATCTCCAGACCTTTAATACGCGCCGAGAGTTGGCTGCTTACTTCATCAACAAAGACCTGGGGGTCTCCGAGCGTTATGGATTAAAGGTCAACCTCTTTGTCATAAAGAAACTGTTTGACGACGCTTTGAATAAAAAAAACGTTCATGGCAACCCGATATACTCCCGAATACTGCTTGTTGACGATGAGAACAACTGCATTGTTGACACGAGTAGTCACACCAGCAATCACAGCCCTAAAATGACGGACGTTCTAAATACGGTCAAGGATGACATACAAATCATGATGCTCCGGGATGGAGAAGAATCCCATATTGTTATCGCTGGCCCTGTTTATCACAAAAACCAGCTCCGCGGAAAGCTACTGGCCTATCTTTCTTCCAGAACAATTCTCGAACACATCGTTGGGACTGAACCGGGGCCACTGACCTCTCTATTGATCACAACTGAAGATCTGCAATCGAATCTTGGGCAAAAATCGAATCTTAATCTTAAAAATCTCTCCGCAAAATTAAAAAACTCTTTTGAATTTGTTACTTTTTCACAATTGTTGCCTGAGGAAGGTTTCTCGCGGTCAATGCATAGCATGAAAATTCCTCTGAAAAATGCTGCTTTCTTTCTGCTGTATGTGACGCCAACTGAGCAGATATTTGATGTAAAATCCCCCCGTAAGCAACTTCTAACTACTGGAGCGATGGCTGTTTTCCTACTTATCTTTAGTGGATTTCTACTCCGCTCCAATGTGCAACTTTTGGTTCTCAAGACCCGCGTCACCGAAGAGAAACGACAAAACGTTAAATTACAACAAGAAATTGATCTGCGAGCAGAAATTGTGAAGGAATTACAAAAGAAACAGGAACAGGTCGAGGAGCAGACAGCAGAGCTTCAGGAATCAGTTGATCGCACTCACATGTTGGCGTATTACGATACTCTGACAGGGTTGCCCAACCGTGAACTCTGCATGGATCGGATCGACCAGGCCATTGCGACAGCAAAACGAAATGAGAAAAATATCGCCCTATTGTTTCTTGACCTCGACCAGTTCAAACATGTTAATGATACCTTAGGTCATGCTTGTGGGGATACCTTGTTGCGATTGGTTTCTGAGCGTTTAAGGCACTGTGTTCGGGAAGAAGACACCATTGCACGGCTGGGTGGAGATGAATTCATCATGCTTTTTTCAGCAATGGACCCCGGGAAGAACGTCAACACAAAAATCCAAAAAGTTCTAGATTGCATGATAGACAGTTTTCTTATCGACGGCCAAGAAGTCTTTATTACGACAAGTATCGGTATTGCTATTTTCCCCCGCGATGGTCACGACGTTTTCACCCTGTTAAAGAACGCCGATCTTGCTATGTATGCGGCCAAAGCGAAAGGACGTAATACTTATAGTTTTTTCAGTGCTGAGCTCAACCAGATAGCTTCTGAACGTCGAGAAATGGAAATCAACCTGCGCAAAGCGATAGAGAACGAGGAGTTTTATCTGGTATATCAGCCGCAATATAACCTGTTGTCTAATAAGCTGGTTGGGTTTGAGGCGCTACTACGTTGGCAACATCCAGAAAAAGGTCTGATCCCTCCCAATATATTCATTCCTGTTGCTGAAGAGTCCAGCCTGATTCTACCAATCGGAGACTGGGTGCTTAGACAGGCGGTAAGGCAAGCCAAAGAATGGCAGGTAGCAGGTTATCCAGATATTTGTATGGCAGTCAATATCTCCGCACGGCAGTTTAAACAGGCAGATATTATTGCGGGAATAGACTCTATCTTGCAAGATGCGGAACTAAATCCGTCCCTTCTGGAGCTAGAGTTGACAGAAAGCATTCTGATGGACAATGCAGGGGAAAATATTCAGATCCTGAAAAGACTTAAAATGCGGAAGATCAAGCTTTCCATTGATGATTTTGGTACCGGTTATTCATCGCTGAGCTACTTAAAAGACTTTCCGATTGACCGGATCAAAATCGACCAGAGTTTCATTCGTGACATCTCCAAGCACCCGGATCATGTGGCCATTATTGATGCCATTATTGCCATGGGAGCAAGTCTCAAGCTTGAGGTTCTTGCAGAGGGGGTTGAAACTTTAGCCGAGGTGGAATATTTGCGGGAACGAAAATGCGCTTTTGTCCAAGGTTATTTCTTTGCCCGACCTTTGGCAAGCAAAGACGCAACAGAGTTATTAGCTGAAGTTCTATAAAATATTTGATTAATATTTTTATGGCGTATTTCTTTCAATCTAGAGTCAATCTAAGAAGCAACTAACCAACCTGGAGCCAACCTAAACAAAAAAAAGGGGCACCCGTATTGGATGCCCCTCAATCATATTTGACGATAGTTTCAAGCCAAGCGTTTTAACCTTTGGCGATCAGTTTCGTCAGCTCTTCGCTGTCCGGCTTAACGAGTTCCTTTACACCATCGGCATTAACCTGAGCCACGATGATTTCGCCGATCTCGGT
>JASJGU010000302.1:0-4093 GCA_033791385.1 Desulfuromusa sp. | reverse complement strand
CACCCGGGGTTAGACCACCACCCGGTAGCAGGCCTCCCGGGATGAAACCTCCCGGGAGTAGGCCCCCAGGGGGCAGACCTCCAGGAATGGGGCGGCCACCTTCGAGGCCACCATCAAGACCAACTCCGAGGCCTGTGCCTCGCCGCAGGTAACGTTGACTGGGCTGCCCGATACGGGCAGCCCAGTTTATATTTGAACTCAGTAAATCGCTACTGACAGGCTAGATATTTTCAAGTTTCTTCTTTTGTCGCTAGGTTTTTTCGCTTTTCGCTGCTCCATAGGGGGCTATCGGTAATTTTTTCAGTGAAGTCGTATAGGTGTTTCAGTGTGTCTAGAAAAATGAGAAGAGAATCAAGGTGTGGATAGTAGTCAATTGCTAGAAACAGTCGCGGCAGGATCTCTCTTGACAAGACATCATCGGGATGTATATCAAGTACGTGAAGAATATTTTTAAACGTAGAATTCTGTAAAATTTCAAACATAATCTTCGTAGGCATTTAGTTTAGGTGTTATTCGAAGCTATGTGATTATTAGATTAGAGGAATTACAAAAACAATTCTAAAGGCACAAAAAGATAAAAAGTAGAACAAGGAGAAGGTGGCTTTAAGTGGCTGTATTGTAAGATGATATGACATTTATTACGTTTTAGTAGAATAATTATGATGCACCCTCCTAAGGTGAGGTTCGACCCCTTCCGGGGTCGCCATTTACGTATTTTAAATGGGTTACGAAAAGTATCCCATTTTTATTTTTAACTTCTAGATTTGGAGAGTCAGATGAACCTTACAGTCATTGGCACTGGTTATGTTGGTTTGGTCAGCGGTGCCTGTTTTGCCGAGATGGGGACACGTGTTTATTGTGTCGATGTAGATGAGAATAAGATTGCCGGCCTCAAGCAGGGCCAGTTGCCGATCTATGAGCCGGGTTTAGAGGCCATGGTTTTGCGCAATCATGCTGAAGACCGTTTGCAGTTTACCACTGAACTTGCTGAAGCTATGGCAGACTCAAATATTTACTTCATAGCTGTTGGCACTCCCCCTGGGGAATATGGTTCTGCCGATCTGAAATATGTACAGGCGGTCGCTCGGGAAATCGGCCGTTTAATGACCGATTATTGCGTGATTGTCGATAAGTCGACAGTTCCAGTCGGAACGGCTGATCTGGTTCGCGCAACAGTCGCTGAGGAGTTAGCCAAACGAAACCTGCAGATCGATTTCGATGTTGTCAGCAACCCGGAATTTCTCAAAGAGGGCGCAGCTCTCGAAGATTTTATGAAGCCGGATCGGATCATCATCGGCAGTGACAGCGAGAAAGCCTGTGATCAGATGCGTCAGCTTTATGCACCTTTTAATCGTAACCATGAACGAACCATATTCATGGGGATTCGTGACGCCGAAATGACCAAGTACGCAGCTAACTCGATGCTAGCGACGAAAATTTCCTTTATCAACGAAATCTCCAATCTTTGCGAGTTGATGGGTGTCGATGTCGAAAATGTCCGTCGTGGTATTGGCTCCGATTCGCGAATTGGTTATTCTTTTATCTATCCTGGTTGTGGTTATGGTGGGTCTTGCTTTCCGAAAGATGTGCAAGCTTTGATCCGGATGGCTCAAGGCGTTGATTTTGAGCCTAAGTTGTTATTGTCGGTTGAACAACGTAATCAAGAACAGAAAAAATGGTTCAGTCGTCAGCTGCACAACCGTTTTGGCGATGACCTGTCCGGCATGGTTTTCGGTGTCTGGGGGTTGTCCTTCAAACCGGGAACCGACGATATGCGTGAAGCGCCAGCAAAGACCCTGCTTGCCGATCTGCTTGCTGCTGGAGCCAAAGTGTTGGCCTACGATCCGGTTGCGATGGAGACTGCCGAGCAGGAGCTGCCCCAAGAATGGTTTACTTCGGGCGCTGTGCGCATGGTAGCGAATCAATACGAAGCGTTGCAGGCGGTTGATGCCATGTTGTTGGTGACCGAATGGAAACCGTTCCGTAACCCTGATCTCGCAGCAATGCGCCGTACTATGAAACAGGCCATTATCTTAGATGGTCGCAACCAGTATGACCCTGATTATATTCGTGGTGAGGGCTTTGAATATGTCGGAGTTGGACGGCTCGTACATGAGTAAACAAAAGTATCAAAAAGTAGCCGCTGACTCAGCCTGTTTTGTTTGTGGACCAAAGAACCCGATCGGCTTGCAAGCCGTTTTTACGACCGATAATGACACCTGTACCAGTCATGCCACATTAGAGATAACATCGAATTTTCAGGGTTGGCAGGATGTGATTCATGGCGGGATACTTGCCTCCTTGCTCGATGAAGCCTGCATCTATGCCTGCCGTGCTAAGGCTGATCAGTGTGTTACTGCCGAACTGCAGGTGCGTTATCGCAAACCGGTACCGGTAGGTGCTAAGGTTGTGGTCACCGGCAGTTTGACCGATAGTAGTAGGAAAATCTGGCAGGCAGTGGCGCAACTAAAGATTGCGGACACTCTTTATGCAGAAGCGACAGCGAAGGTATTTGTCCTTGATCGTTAACGGGAGACTGATGTGGAGTTAGCCGCTCAGCTTGATTTGCTAAAACTGGACAGCGATGAAAGTCGTTTTCTTGCTCAGGTTCGGCAGGTTATGGAAACATGCTTTGCTAGTGATGTCAGACGTATTGCTCACGCGCTTGATGTGACGATGCATGCCTGCAATCTGCTTCAATACATTGATGCCGACCCGGTGCTGACCATTTCCGCAACTTACCTACACGATATCGGAATCCCTGAGGCTGAACGCAAGTTTGGCCGCTGCGACGGAAAACTTCAAGAGCAGGAGGGGCCGCCTGTTGCTAGAATGATGCTGGCTGATGTCGGGGCTGAAGAGAGTTTTACCGATAAAGTTTGCGAGTTGGTTGGTAACCATCATACTGCGAATGGTGTCGATTCCCCAGAATTTCGGATCCTGTGGGATGCTGATGCGCTGGTCAACCTGGCTAAAGTTGTCAGTGACAAAAACCCCTATGCCATTGAGTCGATTCTTGGCAAGGCACTGGTTACTGAGCCCGGATACCGGATGGCAAAATCTATTTATCTGTCAAAATGAAAGTTCGATGATTGAGTCACGATTGTGGTTGGAAGCCGCCACATTCAAGTATTGACACCTCTGTTGTGATACTGTTAAAAGATTGACCTATCTGGGCGGTTAGCTCAGCGGGAGAGCATTCGCCTCACACGCGAAGGGTCGTCGGTTCGAGCCCGACACTGCCCACCAGATATTACAGGGAGTTGCGCTACGGTGTGACTTCCTGTTTTGCTTTTATTATAGGTGCAAAATGAAGTCAAATATACTTGAATTTACACTAATTGAGGTTGACGATTGGGGGCTGCTCGATTACGAAGCGGCTTTTGCCCGGCAGGAACAGATGGTCGCAGATCGTCAGCAGGATTTGATCGGGGATACCCTGGTTCTTGTTGAGCACCCGGCGGTTGTGACTTTGGGACGTCGTGCTTCCGATGCTGATCTTCTTCAGCCGGTCGCGAACTTTTCGTCTTCAGGGGTCGCGCTACGGAATATAAATCGTGGTGGTTTGGCTACGGCACACGAGCCGGGGCAACTGGTTGTTTATCCGATTCTGGCCTTAAAGCGTAAGGATCTGCGTTGGTACGCCAATACCTTTCTCAATGTGGTCATTTCGGTATTAAACGATTACGGGCTTGAGGGTAAACTTAAACCAGGGGAGCCAGGAGTCTGGGTCGATGGTCGTAAGATTTGCAGTTTTGGAATAGCGATCAAAAAATGGATTTCCTCGCATGGCATTGCTCTGAATATCAACAATGACCTGCAGACCTTCAATATGATTATTCCCTGTGGCCGCCCGCAGGAAAATGTCACCTCGGTTGCACGTGAACTTGGTTCTGAGATTGATATGCGGGAAATTAAACAAAATTTTGTCCAACATTTCATAGCTGCCTTCGCATACCAGCTGAAACCCTGATAAAATTATTTTTGTTTCGCACCGATTCACCCAATGTGGAGGTAAGAAATGAAATGTCATGAGGTTGATTATAAGATCATCGGTAATGATATGCAGATGGTTGAGATTGAACTCGATCCG
>JASJGU010000301.1:0-3279 GCA_033791385.1 Desulfuromusa sp. | reverse complement strand
AAGTGATTGCCGATGCCATTGAACTGATGACCGAAGGGTCCCAGGTTGATGGAGTTATCACTCTGTCAGGCTGTGACAAAACCATTCCCGCAGCATTGATGCCAATTGCGCGAAATGATCTGATTGGTTTGACTCTGTATGGCGGCAGTATTTTGCCAGGACAACATGGAGGAAAAGATCTCAATATTGTCAGCGCGTTTGAAGGGATCGGAGCTCATTCAGCGGGGAAAATAGACGATCGGGAATTGCATGCTATTGAATGCCATGCTTGCCCGGGTGCTGGCTCCTGTGGAGGGATGTATACGGCAAACACCATGGCGTCGGCAATTGAGGCGATGGGGATGAGTATGCCCGGGTCTTCGTCGAATATGGCGGTCGATCGGGATAACCAGATTTCTGCTGACAAGCGCCAAGATGCACACCGCAGCGCGCAAGCTCTGGTTGGTTTGCTCAAACAGGGTGTAACGGCAAGAACCATTATGACGCGTAAAGCGTTTGAGAATGCCTTAACAGTGGCTTGGGCACTTGGCGGCTCGACCAATGCAGTTCTGCATCTGCTGGCTTTAGCCAGGGAGGCGCAAATTGACCTCTCTCTCAAAGATATTTCTGCCATAACGGCTAAAGTTCCATTACTCGGCAATTTCAAGCCCTTTGGCCGATATCTGATGAATGATCTACATCAACTGGGCGGTGTGCCGATGGTGATGAAATTGTTGTTGGATGGAGGGTTTCTGCATGGTGATTGTCTCACGGTGACAGGAAAAACAATTGCTGAAAATCTGGCCGATGCTTCTGACTTTTCCGCAAACCAGGATGTGCTGTTTCCTGTTGCTGCTCCCTATGCCGAGGCCGGTCGACATATCCGGATTCTTTATGGCAATCTGGCTGAAGAGGGTTGTGTATTAAAACAGAGTGGGAAAGCATTGAAGAATATGCGCGGTCCGGGCAGGGTTTTTGAGCGAGAAGAAGATGCTTTGGCGGCTATTCTGGGTGGTCAAATCCACCCGAGTGATATCCTCGTTATCCGTTACGAAGGCCCAAAAGGCGGTCCCGGCATGCGTGAAATGCTTTCTCCTTCGGCAGCGTTGATGGGCGCTGGGTTGGGAGACAGTGTAGCGTTGATCACCGATGGCCGCTTTTCTGGTGGCACTCACGGTATTATGATTGGACATGTTGCCCCGGAGGCTCAGGTCGGCGGTATCCTTGCTTTGGTTGTTGAGGGAGATCAGATTGAAATTAATCTGGAGCGTGAAGAATTGTCGCTGTTGGTTGATAGCGCTGAACTCGAACAACGACGGACAGCTTGGCAAGCTCCACCAGTGCGTTACCAACGCGGAGTGCTGGCTAAGTATGCACGTTTGGTCTCTTCGGCGTCAGCGGGAGCTGTGACGAGTTAAAAAGTGTAAAAAGTCTTAGTCGCAAACCTTAGGGGAAGGAATGTTGATAGGATGAAGAGCTACACAGTAAAATTCCCGAATGCAGGAGGTGATCAGCTGTCTGGCCGGATTGATCTGCCGGAAGATGAAACCCCGCGTGCCTGGGCACTGTTTGCCCATTGTTTTACCTGCGGTAAAAACCTTAAATCCAGTGCCATGATCGCCCGGGCTTTGACTCGGGAGAAAATTGCCGTGTTGCGGTTCGATTTTACCGGGCTGGGTGAGAGTGAGGGGGATTTTTCAGCAAGTAATTTCAGTTCAAATGTCGCCGATTTGGTTGCCGCCGCCCGGTGGCTGGAAGAAAAGTACCAAACCCCGGAAATTTTACTTGGTCATTCTTTTGGTGGTGCGGCTGTTTTACAGGCGGCTGCACAACTGACACAAGTTCGCGCGGTTGCTACCATCGCTGCACCCTTCGATCCCGAACACGTGACTCATCTGTTTACCGAAAGCCTTGAGCAGATCAAGTTAGAAGGAGAGGCCAAGGTGAGTCTGGCTGGACGTCAGTTCCGGTTCCGGCGCCAATTCTTTGTCGACTTGTCTGAGCAGCAGGTAGAAGAGCAGATTGGTCGTTTGAGGTCTGCTCTGCTAGTCCTGCATTCGCCGGTTGATCAGTCAGTCGGAATCGAAAATGCCACGAAAATTTATCAGGCAGCAAAACATCCTAAATCTTTTATCAGTCTAGACAAAGCTGATCATCTTCTCAGCCGCGACAGCGATGCTCGCTATGTCGGACAAATGATTGCTAACTGGGCTTGTCGTTATCTGGAGCCACTGAGTGCTGAGGGAATTGAGGCCGATGTTATTGATAACCGGGTGACAGTGCGAACCGGGTCGCAAGGATTTTTTACCGAACTGTTTGCCAATGGTCATGCGCTAACTGCCGACGAACCGATTACCTATGGCGGCACCAACCGCGGCCCGACTCCTTACGATTATCTGCTGAGTTCCTTGGGAGCCTGTACCAGTATGACCGTTCAGATGTATGCTCGAAGAAAAAAGTGGCCGCTGCAGTCAGCGGTCGTGCGATTGAGTCATGAAAAAATACACGCCGAAGACTGTGCCAGTTGTGAAGCGAAAAACGGTAAACTTGACCGTTTCAGTCGCGAACTGGAACTGGTTGGTGAATTGAGTCCAGAGCAGCGTCAGAAATTACTCGAGATTGCTGAGCGCTGCCCGGTTCACAAAACGCTACATGCTGTGGTTGAGGTAGCAACAAGTTTGAAAAAATGTATTTAGCCAGAAAACAACCATGGAACTTCTTGCTTTCGTCGTTTCTCATAGGCACGAATCTGACTCACTTTTTCCAGAGTGAGGCCAATATCGTCCAGACCGTTTAGCAGGCAATGCTTACGGAAGGGATCTATCTCGAAACTTAAGCTTTCTCCTTGAGGTAACGTCAACTTTTGTGTTTCAAGGTCAACTTTTAGGGAATAGCCAGGTGATGCTTCCACTGAAGTGAAGAGTTCCGCAATTTTCTTCTGTGGCAGAACAATTAGCAGGATACCGTTTTTAAAGCAATTGTTGTAGAAAATGTCGGCAAAACTGGGAGCAATTAAGGCTCGAATCCCAAAATCGAGCAGCGCCCATGGGGCATGTTCGCGGGAGGAACCGCAGCCGAAATTATCTCTTGCCAATAAAATCTGAACATTTTTGTAACGAGCTTGATTGAGAATGAACTCCTGGTTTAATGGGCGATCAGTGCAATCCATTCCTGGTTCACCGTGATCCAGGTAACGCCATTCATCAAACAAATAGGGGCCAAATCCGGTTCTTTCAATTGATTTCAGAAACTGCTTCGGAATAATTGCATCGGTATCAATATTGGCGCGGTCAAGCGGAG
>JASJGU010000300.1:0-28925 GCA_033791385.1 Desulfuromusa sp. | reverse complement strand
GGACAAATTGATGAGGTTTCAGCCAAGCTTATAACTGTTACTCAAGATTCCTTGGCATGTGGAATTGCTGCAGCAGTGCCGGGTGGGTATCTGTCAGATATCTCCAGTGCGGTGCAGACAAGGGTTGAGTCAGGTGGCTTTAGTGTTGTCCGGGAATTTGTTGGACATGGTATCGGCTGCCAGTTGCATGAAGATCCGCAGATCCCAAACTATGGTTCAGCTGGTTGTGGAACTGTTTTGAAGGAAGGTATGACTCTCGCTATTGAGCCGATGGTTAACCTTGGTAAGCCTGATGTTAGGGTCTTGGATGATGGTTGGACAGCTGTAACCGTGGATGGTAAACGGTCAGCTCATTTTGAACATACAATAGCGATTACTGAGAATGGGCCTGAAATACTGACCTGTCTTTAATATGTTTAACAAAAATTATGTCTATCACTGTTGATAGATGAATTTGATAGGAAAAGGATCTCACAATGAAGGTTAGAGCTTCGGTTAAGAAGATCTGTGATAAATGCAAGGTTATTAAACGCAAAGGTGTTATCAGGATCATCTGCGAGAATCCCAAACACAAGCAAAGACAGGGATAAGGCCCTAGGAGGAAAAATTGGCACGTATTGCTGGAGTCGATTTACCGCGTAATAAACGCATTGAAGTGGCGATGACCTATATTTATGGGATTGGTCGCACTACGTCGCAAAATATTCTTTCACAGGCAGGTGTTGATTTTAATGCCCGTACTGATGATTTGACAGAGTCTGAACTTGTTAAGATTCGTGAACTTGTAGACAAGGATTGCGTCGTAGAGGGTGATTTACGTCGCGAGTTGACAATGAATATTAAGCGATTGATGGATCTTGGCTGTTATCGTGGTTTGCGCCATCGTAAAGGTTTGCCGGTGCGCGGTCAGAATACAAAAAATAATTCACGGACCCGTAAAGGGCCGAAGAAAACTGTTGCCGGTAAGAAGAAATAAGCGGAGTTATCATGGCTAAATCAGGTAAAAAAGTCGTACGTAAAAAGGTTGAAAAGAAAAATATAGCTAAAGGTGTTGTGCATATACAATCTACCTTTAACAATACCATTGTGACCATTTGCGATCCGGTTGGCAATGTTGTTGCGTGGTCTACCGCTGGGGCAAAGGGCTTTAAGGGGTCACGGAAAAGTACTCCATTTGCAGCACAGATAGCAGCAGAAGATGCGGCAGTCAAAGCTATGGAGCATGGTATGCGTTCCGTTGAGGCTTATGTAAAAGGTCCGGGTAGTGGTCGTGAATCAGCTTTGCGCGCACTCTCATTAGCTGGTTTGACAGTTACTATGATAAAGGACGTAACACCGATCCCCCATAATGGTTGTCGTCCGCCCAAGCGTCGTCGCGTTTAAGCATCGAGGAGGAAGAAGTTGTCTAGATACTCTGGTCCGGTCTGCCGTCAGTGCAGAAGAGAAAATACTAAACTGTTCCTGAAAGGGGACAGATGTTATACCGATAAGTGTGCTTTGGAGCGTCGCAATTATGCTCCCGGTCAGCATGGTCAACGCCGTACCAAGGTCACAGATTACGGTACTCAGTTGCGTGAAAAACAAAAGGTAAAACGTACCTATGGTTTGCAGGAAAAACAATTCAGACTCTATTTTTTCAAAGCAGATCGTATGAAGGGTGTTACAGGCGAGAATCTTCTGATGTTGCTTGAGCGCCGCCTTGATAGCGCCATTTATCGTCTGGGATTTTCTGTATCTAGGTCCCAGGCGAGAACTTTGGTTCGCCATGGCCACTTTCAGGTTAATGGCCAGAAGGTGAATGTCCCTTCATATTTAGTACGTCCAAATGACGTTGTCACTTTGCGCGAAAAGAGTCGTGAGGTTGCTTGTATCAACGAATCTCTAGATAGTGTAATGCGTCGCGGATTACCCTCTTGGGTTGAGCTTGAGCGTGATGCCTTTAAAGGTACCATTAAGACTTTACCGGTGCGTAGTGAATTAACAACACCTGAGTTCCAAGAGCAGTTGATTGTTGAACTTTACTCTAAATAATTTATAACCTCATCAGGGCTTCTTGAGAGGGAGAATAGATATATGTATAAAAACTGGAGAGATCTGATCAAGCCAGTGCGTTTGGAAGCAACTGAATTATCCGAATCTTATGGTAAGTTTGTTGCGGAACCATTTGAGCGCGGCTTTGGTACAACTCTTGGTAACTCATTGCGCCGAATTCTGCTGTCATCTCTTCAGGGGGCTGCAATTACCTCTGTACGGATAAAAAATGTTCAGCACGAATTTTCAAGCGTCGTCGGTGTCACCGAAGATGTTACTGATATTATTCTTAATTTAAAAAGTGTTAAAGTCCGTTTGCATGGCCATGATGATCGTAACGTTCGAATTGTGCAAAAGGGTGCCGGAATCATCAAGGCAGGTGACATTATCACCAATAATAATGTAGAAATTTTAAATCCTGACCTGCATATTGCGACCTGTGGCGATGAGACCGATCTAGAAATTGATATGACTGTTGCCATGGGCAAAGGTTATGTCTCTGCAGAAAAAAATCGTGACGATAATGCGCCGGTTGGGACAATTCCTATTGACGCAATTTTTTCTCCGATTGCAAAAGTTAATTATACTGTTTCAAATGCGCGTGTTGGGCAGATAACCGATTATGACAAGCTGACACTGGAATTAAAGACGGATGGCAGTGTCAAACCGGAAGATGCAATTGCCTATGCCGCCAAGATTTATAAGGAACAGCTACAGATCTTTATCAATTTTGATGAAACAGTTGAACCAGTTTTAGCAGAAGAAAGTAATGAAAAACACAAAATCAATGAAAACCTTTATCGTTCAGTTGAAGAGCTTGAGCTATCGGTTCGTAGTGCCAACTGCTTAAAAAATGCCCAAATTAATCTCATTGGTGAACTGGTACAGAAGTCGGAAGCAGAGATGTTGAAAACCCAGAACTTTGGTAGGAAATCACTGAATGAAATTAAGGACATCCTTGCTGAGATGGGTTTAGGCCTCGGCGTGAAATTGGATAGTTTCCCAGATCCTGATTATTTGAAATTGATTCAAAAGGGTCATGACGACGAATAGTCTCCCTTTGATTGGTTTTTAGAAAGGAACAAAAGTAATGCGCCATAATAAATCTGGCAGACGTCTAGGTCGCAAGCCTGATCATCGTCAACATATGATGCAAAATATGGTAACCTCTTTTTTTGAGAATGAGAAAATTACAACAACGGTTACCCGTGCTAAAGAACTTCGAAAGCTTGTGGAAAAAATGATAACGCTGGGCAAGCGAGGTGATTTACATGCTCGCCGTCAGGCCCTGCGGGTGATTCATGAGCAGAAGGTAGTTGCTAAATTATTTGAAATGATTGCACCACGATACTCTGAACGACCTGGTGGTTTTACTCGAATCATTAGACTTGAGAATCGTCAAGGTGACAATGCGCCAATGGCAATTATCGAGCTAGTTGAGGAAGGCTATGAGCCAAAACAAAAGGCTCAACAAGCAGCTGTTGAAGAATCGGTTGCAGGAAAACCAGAAGCAGACAAAAAATTACCTGTAGAAGAGACCGCTTAACACATTTTTTTAAGGTATATTATCAACAGGGGGCAAAGAATTTTTTCTTTGCCCCCTGTTTTTGTTTGATGAGTTTGGTCCACGTTGACTCCGTAAGTACTGAATGTTACTTTTTAATTGTCTTCTCCTTTCCCACTCTAGGTGTTTCTTATGCATGATCAAAAAATTCAGGTACTGCAGGGCACTGTTAGTAAGTTACTCCGCCGCGGAGCTACTACGAACTTAAAGAAGGCTCTCGGCAAAATCCACCCGGCTGATATTGCCCATCTTTGCCGTTATTTTGAGCTTCATGAACAGAAAACTCTGCTTGAATTAACCCCTGATTTGGATCGTGTTGCTGATGTTTTGTCTGAATTGGAGCCTGAGACTTGGCCGCTACTTGCTGAACTTCTAGAGAAAGACTATCTCATTTCAATTGTGCACGAAATGGCAGATGACGATAGTGCTGTATTCCTTAGAAGTCTTCCTGACGCATTGGCTGAGGAGATTCTGACCGAGCTGCATGATGATCAGTCAGAAGATGTTGAACATTTGCTCGGATATGATGAAGAGACGGCTGGCAGTATCATGTCAACTGACGTCTTTTCACTTGATCAGGATATTACAGTCAAGCAGGCGATTGAGTCGCTCCAGAGCTCAGAAGACTATGAAATGGTTTTCTATGTTTACGTTACTGATGAACATAATCACCTGGTTGGAGTTTTGTCATTACGACAATTGTTGACGGTTCCGCCGGGAACATGTTTGCGGAATATCATGTCAACTAATGTAATGCGGGTCAGAACTGATATGGATCAGGAAGAAGTTGCTGCCCTCGTTGCCAAATATAATATCTTGGCAATACCGGTTGTTGATGATCAGGGGAAATTATTGGGATTGATAACGGTCGATGATGTTATCGATGTCATGCGCGATGAAGCTACAGAAGATATTCTGCGGATGGCTGGTACCAGCGAAGAAGAGCTGTTGTTAGGTTATAAGGCGTTTCAAATTGCTCGGTTACGCCTTCCCTGGTTATTGACGACCTTGGTTGGTGGCGTCGTGACCGGAACTTTGATGTGGTATTTCAGAGCAACATTGGAACAAGCCATTATGCTGATTTCATTTATTCCGGTTATCACTGGTATGGGGGGGAATGTCGGCGGACAGACCTCAACAATTTTGGTGCGAGGGTTTGCCACAGGTAGAATTGACTTTTCTATGCTGCGACAAGTTTTCCTGAAAGAGTTGCGAGTAGGGTTGATAATGGGGGTTGTCTGTGGACTGGTGATTGCCGGGGTAGCATCAGTCTGGCATCAGAACCTCTACTTGGGTCTTGCAGTTGGAGTGGCGATGGTCACGGCTATTACGGTTGCCGCCTGCATGGGAGTCATTGTTACTGTATTTTTCAAAAAAATAGGGGTTGATCCGGCAATAGCATCGAGTCCTTTTGTGCAGACGGTCAATGACATCAGCGGAATCCTGATTTATTTCAGTACAGCAACCTTGTTTCTCCCTTATTTAATATAAACTGTTGTGGGTTTGTCGGTATCGTAGATCGGAAAGTCGATCTTTGTGCGTAATCAGCACTTCGTTGGGTGCCTCTGGTCTATTTCAGTTGTGCGCTTATTTTTTTTGAGAGAAAACAATGAGTTGATCTGGCGTAGAAACGATGCCTGAATATCTGAAGTCCTCGGGCAAGACGACATCCTTTACTAGCCAAGCTCATAGGTTAATCCATCAAGAAATAATTAATTGCAGTGGGCTGATCTCTAAAATATCTGCACGTATGGTCAAGGTTTCGTCAGTCTTATTTCTGTGAACTGGCAATGTCACTTACATAAATAATGATTTCCGGAACGAAAAGGACGTGTTATTGAGTGATACATTGATAAGGGGAGAGTCTCTCTCCTCTTATTCTGGCGCGGGGTTTTTTTGTCTGATGCAGAGAGCTGTTAATTTATGAGTCAAGGATTATTTTTCCAGGCAATTTTTCTGACTCTGGATATTGTCCTTCAGATCCTGTTCGTCGTGAGGGCGTTATTGCGCCCCCACCGGGAGCCAGCTTCGCGGATCGCCTGGGTTGTGGTCATCGTTGCTGTTCCAGTGCTGGGAATCTTGGCTTATCTGCTCTTTGGTGAAACCAGCATCGGTCGCCGCCGTGTGGCGCGACTGCGTAAGAGCATTGCGCGGCTACCAGATTGGTCTGATGCAGCAGCTGCGGGTGCGATGCCGTTGCAAGACGCTATACCTCCGCGCTATCTGCATCTGTTTCAGGCGGGCAAAACCATCAATGGGTTTGAGCCCGTGGGCGGCAATCGCGCGCATCTGATGCACGATTCGAACGCTTCTATTGACTCCATTGTGGCTGACATAGATTCCGCTAAAAATCATATTCACTTACTCTTTTATATCTGGCTGCCGGATAATAACGGCTGCAAGGTGGTCGAGGCGCTGAGACGGGCGGTGACACGTGGTGTGACCTGCCGAGCTATGGCGGACAGCTTGGGCTCGCGCATCATGATAGATTCGATGCATTGGCAGGCCATGCGAGAAGCTGGCGTTCTGTTGGCTAGAGCCTTACCGGTCGGTAATCCCCTGCTACGTCCTTTGAAGGGGCGTATCGACCTGCGCAACCACCGCAAGATCGTCATTATCGACAATAATATCACCTATTGTGGCAGCCAGAACTGCGCCGACCCGGAGTTTCTTGTCAAAGCTAAGTATGCTCCCTGGGTGGATGCCATGATCCGCTTCGAGGGGCCGATCGCCCGCCAGAACCAGTACCTGTTTATGAGTGATTGGATGGCCGAAACTGACGAAGATATCAGTGCTCTGCTTAGCGAACCTGTTTCGACGACTCAAATCGGACTGCCGGCACAGGTGATAGGAACCGGGCCGACCGTCCGTTACTCTGCCATGCCCGAGATGTTTGAGATATTGATGCACTCAGCTCGTAGTGAACTGGTTATCTCAACCCCCTATTATGTTCCCGATGAGGCGATGCAGGCGGCACTCTGTGCGAGTGCTCGGCGCGGCATTGATACGATCATCATCTTACCGACCAGGAACGACTCATGGATCGTTGGCGCGGCAAGTCGAAGTTATTACGCTGAACTACTCGCTGCTGGAGTCCGTATCTTCGAGTATAAGGGTGGCTTGTTGCATACCAAGTCTCTGACCATTGATGGGGAGATCACCCTGATTGGTTCGGCGAACATGGATCGGCGCAGCTTTGAACTCAATTTTGAGAACAATATTTTATTCTACGATCAGGCATTGACAGCTGACATGCGTCAGCGGCAGGACCTCTACATCGCCAGTTCCAGTCCGGTTATTATCGATACGGTTGAGAGCTGGACCTGGCAGCACCGGCTTTGCAATAACGCCATTGCCATGTTCGGACCAGTGTTATAGTTTCGCGATTGTCTGGCAACTGTGCAGATTGGTTGCCTGGTCGTTGTTGAGATCTATGGGGAAAAAAAGGAATTTTGACAGTAACTCTAACGAATGCAGCGTAAGCAGGCCAAGCAAACTTTTGATGACCATTTTGAGGAAAAGCCATCAGTTGTAAAGTCACCCAGAAATTTCCCCCGCTTGCCCGCAACCTCAGGTATGACTTTTCCATTCCCGCGGTGCGAGGTTTGTTTTCAGTATGAGACCATCTGCATTAGTATTTGCTTTTTTGTCCCTGCTTCTCAGATGTTGAATGAAAGATAAGAGGATGGTGGCCAATTTATGATATCATCAAAAAATTGGAGGCCAGCCTGCGAAATGGCCTCAAATAAGTCTGATTTATGACCAAAAGATATCTTGTAAATGGTCGATTTATCGTGACGGCCATTCTGCGATAGCAACAAGATCGACAACTATACTCAGTCCTATCTTTTAGATTTTTTACCTGTATTTTGAGTTTGCAGAAAAGTCATGGTGCATTTGTCGCAACGTTGTGAAGCTTTGGTTTTACGCCATACTAATTATGGAGAGGCGGATATAATTCTGACTCTCTTTACCGCCACTTATGGTTTGCAGAAAGGTTTTGCTAAGTCAGCGCGGAAAAGTCGTAAGCGTTTCGGAGCCGTTCTTGAACCATTTACTCAAGCTGTTTTTCAATGGAAGAAAGGCCGAGGGTCTTTCTGGTTGCTCCAGGAAGCTGAACTGGTCACCCCGCGTTTTGGACTGCGTAGTGATTTGCAGCGTCTTGCTCTCGCCAGTTATGGTGTTGAATTAGTTGGTCTGTTGCTACAGGAGGGGGAACCCCACCAGCTCATCTATGAACTTCTCTGCAGCTTCCTTGACTATCTTGAGCAAGGCGGTGATGAGCTGAGTGCCAGACTGCTATTTGAGTTGCGTTTGATTTATCTGCTTGGATATATGCCTCACCTGCTTCATTGCAGTGAATGTCTGAAAATTTTTGAGAATGAGTTGATTCGTTTTGATGCTAATCGTGGCGGCAGCCTTTGCCTCGATTGTGCCGGGTCTGCTGGCCTCGTTGTTGATCTTGGGACTATTGGGTCATTGGCTCGCTCACTCAAAGTTGCACATAGGCAGTTTGAGGGGTTTTCCTTTGGCCCTAAAACGCTCCAACAGGCAGGTTTAATTCTCAGCCAGGTTCTGCAGCAAATTTTGCCGAGAGAACCAAAATCTCTTAAATTTCTCTCCCAATTGTGACCATTGCTAATCTTGACATCTTTCAGGGTGAAAGCTAAACTCGCGCTTCCATTCCGTATTTGTATCCCCCGTTATTTATGACGGATTTAATTTTTTTGGAGGTCATGTGACATTTCAGAATTTAATTCTTTCACTGCAGAACTTTTGGGCCGAGCAGGGCTGTATTCTTCAGCAACCGTACGATATAGAAAAAGGGGCTGGCACTTTTAACCCGGCAACATTTTTGCGTGCGCTCGGACCCGAGCCTTGGAATGTTGCTTACGTTGAGCCATCCCGGCGTCCTACAGATGGGCGTTACGGTGAAAACCCCAATCGTTTACAGCATTACTACCAGTTTCAGGTTCTCCTGAAACCATCACCACAGAATATCCAGGAACTCTATCTCGATTCACTCAAAAGCTTCGGCATCGATCCCCTTGCACACGACATCAGGTTTGTTGAGGATGACTGGGAGTCACCGACACTTGGAGCTTGGGGATTAGGTTGGGAAGTTTGGTTGGATGGGATGGAAATTACTCAATTTACCTATTTCCAGCAGTGTGGTGGCTTTGAACTGAAACCAATTCCGGGTGAAATCACTTATGGAATTGAACGTATTGCTATGTATCTGCAGGGGGTTGATAATGTTTACGATTTGGAGTGGGTGAATGGCATCAAGTATGGGGATGTTCATCATCAGACTGAAGTTGAGTTTTCCCGCTATAATTTTGAAGAAGCTGATACGGATATGCTTTTTCAACTTTTTGATATGTATGAAAAAGAATCACTCCAGTTGGTCGAGAAAGCTCTTGTCTTTCCCGCCTACGATTTTGTTTTAAAATGTTCACATGCTTTTAATCTACTTGATGCTCGAAGTGCAATTTCGGTAACAGAACGGGCAAGCTATATTGGTAGGGTGCGCAATATGTCCAAACTTTGCGCTGCTGGGTATATTGCCCAGCGAGAAAAACTTGGCTACCCACTACTGAAAAAATAACACACTAATTGTTGCCGACTTTGTCGGCGCATACCAACTGGAGTGATACATGTCTGCAGAACTGTTTCTCGAACTGGGGACTGAAGAAATCCCGGCAGGATTTATTCCGCTGGCTTTAAAAGATATTCAACAACAACTCAGCCAGGAGTTAGACCAGGCGCGAATTTCATTCGGTGAAATACGCACCTTTGCGACACCGAGACGACTCGCGATCTCAATAAAGGATGTTGCTAGATTACAGCAACGGCAGGAACTGGAAGTTACCGGCCCCCCTGCTCGTATTGCTTTTGACCTTGATGGCAATCCAACGAAGGCCGCTGAAGGGTTTGCTCGGACCAATGGTGTTCCGGTTGGTGATTTACAAACAATTGAGACCGGAAAAGGAACGTATCTGTTTATCTCAAAGGTGATTGAAGGTGGAGAAACAAAAACGGAGCTGCAACAAATCCTGCCTCGTGTAATTGGTAATATCTCATTCAAAAAATCGATGCGCTGGAAGGATCTTGAGATCCGTTTTGCCAGGCCGATGCACTGGATCGTTGCCGTTTATGACGGTCACGTTGTCCCTTTTACTTATGGCGATCTGCAAAGTGGTAACCTTTCCCGAGGCCATCGCTTTATGGCCCCGGGAGAATTTTCGGTAACTGGAGCTGACGATTACCTGTTTAAGGCTGAACAGCAGCATGTGATCCCTGAAATTGGCAAGCGGCGGCAGTTAATCGAAGATCAACTTGAAACATTGGCGCAGAACTTAGGCGGCAAAATCAATCAAGATGATGAATTGCTTGAAGAGGTCAGCTTTCTGGTTGAGTCTCCACAGGCTCTGGCCGGAAGTATCGAAAGTCAATTTTTACAGTTGCCCCCTGAACTTTTGATAACCAGTATGCGTGAGCATCAGCGCTATTTTACCTTGGTCGATGAGCAGGGGAAGTTGCTGCCTAACTTTATTACAATTGCCAATACCCACGCCAAAGACCCTCAAGTCGTTGTGGCGGGGAATGAGCGAGTGTTGAAAGCGCGCTTGTCTGACGCCATGTTTTTCTGGCGAGAGGATCAGAAAAACAGGCTGGAAATGCGCCTGGAGGCGTTAAAAAAAGTTGTCTACCAAGCAAAGTTAGGCACCAGCTTTGAGAAGATAGAACGTTTTACCGAACTCGCGACCGGCTTGGCACAACAAATTGCCCCACCAACCGTTGCGCTGACAAAGCGCGCTGCAACCCTTGCGAAATGTGATCTTGAGAGCGGAATGGTCTATGAATTTCCGGAGCTGCAGGGGGTTATGGGTCGTGAGTATGCCTTGCTGGAAGGGGAGGATCAGCGGGTTGCAACAGCAATCTATGAACATTATCTGCCCATTCAGGCTGGAGGCGAGCTACCAAGTGACGATATTGGTGCTTTTGTCTCTCTGGCAGATAAAATAGATACCATTTGCGGCTGTTTCAGTGTCGGCTTGATTCCGACCGGAACCGCTGACCCATATGCTTTGCGTCGGAGTGCCATTGGTATTCTTGCAATTATTCTGGATCGTGATTATGCCATCTCAATCCCCGACCTGGTATCCAGAAGTGTCCAGTTGTTAGAAGCCAAGAGACAACGTTCTGCCGAAGAAATTGTTGCTGATGTGGTTGAATTTATTCGTCTGCGACTGGTCAATATGTTGTCTGGAAAAAACTATCCGGCAGATGTTATTGACGCTGTTTTGAGTGCTTCTTTTGTTGAACCAATCGACGCTCTGGAGAGAATAAAAGCCCTGACTGCGTTAAAAAAGCTGGACGATTTTGAACCTCTAGCCGTTGCTTTTAAACGGGTTGGAAATATTATTAAAGATGGTCTGGATCAGCCTGTTGATCAAAGTTTGTTAACGGCTGATTGTGAAAAAATCCTCTTTGAACGTTTGCAAGAGGTTCGGAATAGCGTGGAAAAATTCATTTCTGGGCGTAATTATGTTCAGGCCCTGGAAGCAATTGCTGGATTACGTCAACCGGTTGATAGTTTCTTTGATGGTGTCATGGTCATGGTGGATGATGCTGCGATCAAAAATAATCGCCTGGCGTTGTTAACCAGTATTGCCGGTTTGTTTAAGGGGATCGCTGATTTCCGTCGGATTGCTTGATTGGGTAATATGGTCTGGATCTCTTTGCAGTAAGGAGTAACACAATGTCTAAATTTGTTTATGCCTTTGGTAATGGCGAGGCTGATGGTGATGGCTCAATGAAGGAGCTTTTGGGTGGTAAGGGTGCAAACCTTGCTGAAATGACCTCCATCGGGCTACCTGTCCCCCCCGGATTTACATTGACGACTGAGGTCTGCAAAGCTTTCTATGCAAACAAACAAGATTACCCTGCTGGGTTGCGTGACGAAGTTGCCAACGCGTTAAAAGTTTTAGAACAACGGATGGAAAAAGGGTTTGGCGACAGTGATAACCCTTTGCTTGTTTCTGTCCGTTCCGGTGCGCGTGCGTCGATGCCGGGAATGATGGATACGGTTCTGAACCTGGGGTTGAACGATCAGACGATTCAGGGAGTGATCCGCCAGAGTAACGATTCACGTTTTGCTTATGATTCTTATCGACGCTTCATTCAGATGTATGCCAACGTTGTCAAAGGGCTCAACGGTGAAATCTTTGCGAAGCTCCTGGCACAGAAGAAAGAGTTGAACGGTTTTGATCAGGATACCGAGCTGTCAGCTGAAGATCTGAAACAACTGGTGAGTGAGTTTAAGGTGAGTTACAAAGAAAACCTGGGTGAAGATTTTCCAGAAGATCCGCAGCAGCAACTCTGGGGAGCTATCGGCGCAGTATTTGGTTCCTGGATGACTCACCGTGCCGTAACCTATCGAAAGCTTCATGATATCCCCAGCGACTGGGGCACTGCTGTTAATGTCCAGGGAATGGTTTTTGGTAACATGGGTGATGATTGCGCAACGGGTGTCGCTTTTACCCGTGACCCAGCGACCGGAGAGAACTATTTTTACGGAGAATATCTGGTTAATGCCCAGGGTGAAGATGTTGTCGCCGGGATCCGAACTCCACAGCCGATCAACCGAGATAAACACAGGGATGGTGACCTTCCGGCTATGGAAGATGTGCTGCCAGACAGCTATCTGCAGCTGAGCAATATTCGCTCGATTTTGGAGCAACACTACAAAGATATGCAGGATATAGAGTTTACAATTGAAAAAGGAAAGCTCTATATGCTGCAAACCAGAACTGGAAAACGGACGGCTCATGCTGCTATCCGGATCGCTGTTGATATGGTTAAAGAGGGTTTGATTACAGAGAAAGAAGCAGTGCTACGTGTTGATCCCGATCAACTTGATCAGTTGTTGCACCCATCCCTCGATCCTCATGCAGAGAAGCAGATTATTGCAAAAGGGTTGCCGGCCTCTCCCGGTGCGGCTAGCGGCCAGGTGGTTTTCAATGCCGATGCAGCTGAAGAACAGACCCGCCTGAAGAAAAAAGTTATTCTGGTGCGGATCGAAACCAGCCCTGAGGATATCCACGGGATGCACGCTGCCCAGGGGATTTTAACTGCTCGCGGCGGGATGACTTCTCACGCTGCCGTGGTTGCTCGCGGAATGGGGAAATGCTGTGTGTCCGGGTGTGGCAATATTAAAATAGACTATGAGAAGCAGCAATTTACGACAAAATCGGGACAAATTATCAAACGGGGGGATAGCATTACCCTGGATGGTTCTGCTGGTGAAGTGATGCTTGGGGTGGTACCAAAGGTCCAACCTGAGGTCAGTGGTTATTTTGCGACCCTGATGGGCTGGACTGATCAATTTCGACGGCTCAAGGTACGGACTAATGCTGATACTCCACACGATGCTAAAGTTGCCCGGGACTTCGGCGCTGAAGGTATCGGTTTGTGCCGAACCGAACATATGTTTTTTGAAGGTGATCGGATTCAAGCGGTGCGGGAGATGATCCTTGCTGATGGTCTGGAAGGGCGCAAACGCGCTCTGGGTAAAATTCTGCCGATGCAGAAGAGTGATTTTATCGGACTTTTTCGTGAAATGAAGGAACTCCCCGTCACGATACGTTTGCTTGATCCGCCGCTGCATGAGTTTTTGCCGCAAACGGATGATGATATTTCGGACCTTGCCAACGCGGTTGGCATCCGTTTTTCAGAGGTCAAGGATCATGTGGCAGATCTTCATGAATTCAATCCGATGCTGGGACACCGTGGCTGTCGCTTGGGCATTACCTTTCCTGAAGTCTATGACATGCAGGTGCGGGCAATTATGGAGGCTGCCTGTGAACTGGTCAAGAATGAAGGTTTCACGATTGTTCCAGAGATCATGATTCCGTTGATCAGCCATGTCAATGAACTGAAGATCTTACGAGCCAATGCGGTGAAGGTGGCGGATGAGGTTTGTACAAGCTACGGGGTAAAAATCGACTATTTGATCGGAACCATGATTGAATTGCCACGAGCGGCTTTGACGGCGGATGCTATTGCTCGTGAAGCAGAATTTTTCTCTTTTGGAACCAATGATCTGACTCAGACGACCTATGGATTGTCACGCGATGATGCCGGGCATTTTTTGCCCGATTATATTGCCCATGGGGTGCTGAAAAAAGATCCCTTTGTTGCCTTAGATCGCCGTGGGGTTGGCGAACTGGTAAAAATTGGTTTTGAGAGGGGGCGTAGTACCCGCCCTGATTTGAAGGTTGGGATTTGCGGCGAACATGGTGGCGAACCCTCTAGTGTTGCTTTTTGCCACGAGATCGGTTTGGATTATGTTTCCTGCTCCCCATATCGAGTACCGATCGCTCGTTTGGCTGCGGCGCACGCGGCACTGCAGGATACGTGATATTTTATTGATACAAAAAACCCCGCCAGAAAGTGACGGGGTTTTTTGTGTTCTTATTATTTCAAGAACGACTTATTGTCCCATATTTCTTAATAAAATCAATTAGTTGACATTTTTTAACCGGCCTGCTGTAATAATAGCCCTGCGCAATACCACAACCTTGTTGTAATAAGTATTCATGCTGTGCCAGGGTTTCAACTCCTTCAGCAATAAAATCAAGTTGCAGTCCTTTAGAAACATTAATGACAGCTGGAATAATTGTATCATTCATGTTGTCTGCCGTTATCTTTTGCATAAAAGATTGATCCAGTTTCAAAGTGTTCAATGGTAGATGATCCAGGTAACTGAGCGAAGAATAACCAGTACCGAAATCATCAATCGCAATTTTAATTCCTGCATTCGTCAATTTTACAATATTTGAGAGTGTCCTGTTTATATTCTGAACCAGGATGTTTTCTGTTAGTTCAAATTCAATCTCTTTTGGATTTACTTCATGAGCGTGAAGTTCTTCCAGAACGTATTCGGCAAAATTGCCCATTGCCAGCTGTAGGGCTGATACATTAATAGAGACCTGTACCTGCAATCCGGTTTTATTCCAATTGTATATATCTTGGCAGACCTTTTTGAGGACGATTTCCCCGATGTCGTTGATTAATGAAGTTTCTTCAGCAATATCGATAAATTTCCCAGGCAGGATCAGTTTTCCGTCAGCTGACATGATTCTGACCAACGCTTCAACCGCATGGATTTTCCCTGAAATCAGGTCGATCTGTGGTTGATAGAAAACAATAAACCGATCATTTTTGATTGAATCTCTAATCAAATTCTCGACAAAGACTGTATGACTGTTTTTGTTTGTAAGGTTATTACTGTATATGCAATGTCGCTTCCTGGTTTTTGTTTTTGCACTGCATACGGCGATGTCAGCATTTCTTATCAGCTCTTCCCTCGTCTCTCCATGTTCTGGGTAGACCGCAATTCCAACACTTAGAGTAATATGAACTTCCTGGCCGTTCTGTTTGAATGGGAGCGCAGCTTCAGCAATGATCTTCTTTGCGGCTACAACAGCATCATCGGTAGCGTTTATATCCGACAGGAGTAAAATAAACTCATCTCCGCCCAACCGGGCAAGAGTGTCTTCCTCGCGGGTACATCTCCGCAGGGTTTCGGCAAGGCTCTTTAGTAGTTCATCTCCAAGGCTTTGCCCGTAGGTGTCGTTGATTAATTTGAAACGGTTGATATCAATAAACAGCAGTGCAAACTTTTCGTTGTTTATCTTTGAATGCTTAATCAGAGAGACTATGTGTTCGTTCAGTAATGTTCGGTTTGGCAGTCCGGTCAGCAGGTCATGATTGTGCTGAAAGCGGATGATTTCTTCCGCTTTTTTTCTCTCTGTAATATCTCTGGCTACCCCATATGTGCCAATAAAGCTCTGTTTGCGATTAAAATTCCGTCCCAGTTTAAAGCCACCGGACATCTTTTTTTCTATATTGATTGCGCGTACTTCTACGTGTAACAGCGATTTTTTATTTTTACACTGTAACCTTAGTTCCTGACTTTTGGTGTCTTTTGGAAATTGTTTGTCATTGAAAAAAAGATTTGCTCGCTCTATATCTTTTGCGTAGACCACGTCCTGATAGTGTTTTCCGATGATTTCTTTTCTGCTGTAGCCAAGCAATTTAATGGTGTGTTTGTTGATAAAAACGAAATGACCATCTCGATCAAGCATGTACAATAAATCGGGTGAATTGTGCACAATGAAACGGTGAAGAGCTTCCGATTCTTCCAATTTTTCAACCATCTCCTGGTTTTCTCGTTCAAGGTGAATTTTTTCCAGAACGTTTTTGATTGAAAATAGTAGTTCATCTGCTGAATATGGTTTGCGGATGAAATCTTTTGCTCCATTTTTAAGAACATTGATCGCTTTTTTAATTTCAGATTCACCGCTGACAACGATAACATTTGTATCAATATTATTGCTGTTAATGTGATCAAGAACCGCTTCGCCGTCCATATCCGGCATGTTGAGATCAAGCAGAGTCAGCTCATATTTATTGTTACGCAGCTCTTCCATCGCGGCGTATCCGCCAGAGACTGAATGTGCGTTCAGTCCGTTTAGTGAAAGCACCCCCTTGATACTTTTTGCCACTGCCAGATCGTCGTCAACAATCAGTATCTTTGCTTTTTTCGTTGTCGAAGCACTGTTCTTAACTTTATTGAAATGACCTAAATCCATCATTTCAGCTCAATCTCACTCTCTTCTTGTTTTCGGGGGATAAGAATCTTAAATTCAGTACCTTGGTCTTGGCTGGAATAACAAGAGATGTTGCCTGAAATTTCCTGAACTAACGTATTTACAATGGCAAGCCCCAAACCCGAATGTCCCTCTTTTGTACTCGTGACCGGCTTGAACAGGTTTTTTAAAATCTCGACATCAATTCCAGGACCATTATCCTGAATTGAAATTTCGACGTATTGTTTGCCATTTTGATAAAAATTATCCCTGCTGGTGATCTTAATCGTGCCGCTATCCTGCATCGCTTCAACGCTATTTTTTATGATATTAATCAATATCTGCTTTAATTTATCTTTGGGGCAACTGAGAATTGGGATTTTTTTATCCAGTAGTAAGGTTGATTTCACCTGGTTGGTTTTGTAGAGCGAGCCATTAAACAGGGTATCTAATTCGGTGATGAGCTTATTGATATTGACCAGTTTATATTTCGTTTTGGTTGGAGCGTCAGGATCCTTTGCTCTTAGCAGAATACTGCCAACGCGTTCAATTTCTTCACTGATAAATTTAATTTCTTCCTGAGCTGAATGGTCGCTGTCAATCTTTTTGCCCAGCATATAGAGATAGTTATTGATGATAGTCAACGGGTTGCTGACTTCGTGGGCAACTTTTTTGAAATCAACGATGGTCATGCCGACAGATTGAGATATGCCCTGGTTCAGCGAGAAATACTTTCTAGCAATTTCACCGCTGAGTAATTTTAATAATGCTGCTTTGTTTTTTAGAATTGGCCATTCCTGTTCAGTTGTCCCAAGTGCTAAAACCCCAAAACCGATACCATTGTGATAAACGGGTAGAAAATAAACACCTTCAGCGCCGAGCAGCCTGATAACTTGTTTGTCAGCGATGGAGCCGCTCTCAGTGAAGGAAATGACGCTGCTTTTTTCGTTGAATGCTTTAACCAGTAAACTGTTTTTGTCTCCGGTTTTGAATTCAATTTCATTCAGCTGATTAATTTCCAGGTCATTGATTGCGGAGAGTGTCGTTTGATTGTCATCTATCTTAAAAAAGAACAGCTGGTTCAGGTTGAAGATGGCATTGAAATTGGTTCTGATCTCTTTGGTAAATTCAACCAGCTCAACTTTTTCGCTTTTTCCAATCGTAGTACTTAATGCAATATCTTCTACCTTCTCTGCCAATTTCTTTCTGCTGGTTTCTTGCTGAGTCGCATCGAAGGTTTCTGCCTCATTCTCCTCCATATAAAAACGACCGCTGAAACCAAGATCGGTGATCATCTGCCTGCTTTTTTCTGCAGCCAGGGTGAGGCAATCCAGAATGGTGTCTTCAGTCATGTCAAAAAGAAGCCCTGCTTTTTCTAGGAAGAGGTTATTGTCGCGGGCGCTATTTTTTGAGCTGAGGGGGCTGGCAACGGCAAGGATTTTCAATAAGATTGGAGAACTGTTCAGTTCCTCTGCTGGTGCATGCTGAAAGTTGATTGCATCGGCAATAAAGGAATCGAGATCCCAACTTGCAACGAGGGCGGCACCTAATTCACAGTGATTGACCTGTAAATGTTCTTGTTCAAGGGAGAGAAAGTTTTCTGTTTCACCATAGTAACGGTCCAGCAGGGGTAGGTAGCTGCCTTCACGGTTTAGTAGCAGTAGCAGCATGCCAACTTGATGGAGCAGCCCGGCAAGAAACGCTTCACCGGGTTTTTCATAACCGACCAGTTTGGCAATTCGTTCTGCCAAATTGGCACAAAGCAGTGCGCGTAGCCAGACAAACTGAGCATGTCTGTTGAAGTCTTTTGTGAAATTTGCAAAAAATTGCTGTATAGCACAGGTCGTAACAATGTTTCTGACGTTGGTCATTCCTAGAATAATTAACATTCTGCGGATATCGGTTATTTTATTCCATTGCCGATAGGCTGGTGAGTTTGCAACTTGTAATATTTTAGCGGTTAAACTGACATCCCTTCTGATTGCAGTTGAAAACATTTCAAAATTAGCATTGTCATTGTGACACAAGTCTAGTAATTCAACCAGAAGTCCTGGCTCAGAAGGCAGGTTGTCAACAGAATAACTTTTATTTTTAAGATAGATACGCTGCATATCTATCGCAATCCTTTCTTTTTTCGCCTAGTACAAAAAAATCATATGCTCTTTAGATTGACGTAGCATGGAATGATTTATCAGAGAAAAAGAGTCTACTTCAAAAACGATAAAAAACAAATAATTTTAATTATTTTTTCCACTTAAAGTTGTGGAACATCGTAATTCTTTATGGTTTTTACTTTCTACCGAAAAAAGATTATGCATTGCACTAACGTTTTCAGAGTCGAGTCGATCTGATTTCTCGGTAATTGTGGCCGTCCTTTTTCCCATTTGTACGTAGAGCTGTAACAGCTCTGGCGCAGCGTTTTTAAGTGCTTGTATATGGGCTGTAACAGTTCCAGTATCGCCACGTACAATGGGGCCTGTTAAGCCCCGCTCGGGTCCGAGGTCTTTCACGTTATCCAAAGATGCTTGCACTAACGGCAGCAGCAGGGCAATTGTCTGATCTGGTTCGATCCCACAATAAACAAGCAGATCACGGGCGGAAGCGAGCAACGTGACAAGGTAATTTGATGCAATACAGGCTGCCGTGTGGTAGAGCATTTTCTTATCGCCATCAAGGATAAAAGAATGTCCGCCCATGGCATTGATCAACTGCTGTCCCAGGGCCAATGTTTGTGGGTTGCCTCCTTCCAGGGCACAAGGTGCTTGATGCAGATGATCAAACGCTTTCTGACGGTCGGCAAAAGGAAGCAATGGGTGCAATGAAAGCAGTGACACTGGCGATGAATTATGGCGCATGATTTCAGCTGGATGTAGACCGCTGAAATGAATCAAGGTCGTTTGTTTTGCAAGCTGACACGAAGCCTGAAGCTCCAATGCTACATTCTGAATTTGATCATCAGGCACTGCTAACAGGATGATCTGTGCAGTGGCGCCATCTGCAAGCTGATCCGCAGCGAGATCTGTCGAACAGCCGATAAATCCACAGGCTTCAGAGGCCCTTTGCCGGTTGCGGCTGATGACTGCTGTTATTGGATAACCAGCTTCATGCAGGCGCCTGCTAACTGCGCAGCCAACCCGACCTGGGCCAATTAAGGCGATACTTGGTTTCACGCCACCGAAGCCTGTAGTGATCCGACCTGTTCTATTGTCCCTTCGAGATGGTCACCACTTTCGATTCTGCTGACGCCTGCCGGAGTTCCAGTCAAAATGATATCGCCTGTCTCCAGCGTGTAAATGGCTGAGATTTCAGCGATGATCTTTTCCACAGAGCGCATCATCTGATCTGTATTTCCCTGCTGACGAATTTCACCATTAACTTTCAGGGTGAGCTGTAGGTTGTTTGGATTGCCTACTTTTGCAGCTGGGACGAAGTCGGATATGGGGCAGGCCGTATCAAAGCCTTTGGCAATTTCCCACGGCAGGCCTTTGCTTTTCTGTTCACTCTGAATGTCACGCAGGGTTAAATCAAGGGCGACGCCGTACCCAGCTAGGTACGATAAGGCGTCTTTTTCCTGAATATGCTTACCCGATTTTCCCACCAGCAAGGCCAGCTCTAATTCCTGATGGCAGTCGTTAGAATATTCAGGAATTTCAATCATGCCACCATCGGCTAGCAGGCTGCTGGCTGGTTTACAGAAGATGACTGCACGGTCGGGCACTTTGCTGCCAAGCTCGCGGATATGGTCCAGATAGTTTTGGCCTAAGCAGACAATCTTGCCAACGGCGTAGGTTTCCTGGGTGTTTTTTATTCGTACTTGGTGCATTGTTGTACTCCTTCTACATGTTTTTACTGGAAAGATTATTATCAGCCGTACTCAGATCAGAAAGATAGCGGTTTTTGGCTGTTAAACGCAAGGTTTCTCGTTGCTGGGTTAGCTCTTTTTTCTGTGTTAATATGAACCGTTGCCCCATAGAAACTATGCGATAAGGATGATTAATGTATTATTTAAAGTACGAAGAACCGGTATTTAGACCCCCCTCTGAGGCACAATCATTGATTCTGCAAATTACCATCGGTTGCAGCCAGAATCAGTGTAGCTTTTGTGGCATGTACAAGATGAAACAGTTTCGGATTCGTAGTGTGGCAGATATTGCTGTTGAAATTGATGCCATACCAGAGGGACACCGCAACCATTATCAACGGATCTTTCTTGCCGATGGTGATGCTCTGGTCTATCCGCAACCGAAATTGATTGAGATCCTTGATCTTTTGAATCAGAAATTTAAGAATTTGACCCGCGTCGGCATCTATGCCTCGCCGAAAAGTTTGACGACCAAGAATGTTGAGGAATTGCAGCAGCTTAAATTAAGGAAGTTGCGCATACTCTATTTTGGTCTCGAGAGTGGAGATGCTCGGACGCTGGAATTAGTCAATAAAGGTTACAGCCCAGAAAAGATGTTAGAACTTTGTCGTAAGGCACAGACTGCTGGGATGAAATTGTCGATTACCGCAATTCTCGGCCTGGCCGGTCGGGCCCGTAGTGGTGAACATGCTGCTGCGACAGCTGCGTGGATCAACCAACTTTCACCGGAATATTTCTCATTATTGACCATGTTTCGGCGTCACAATGATGCTTATTTTGAGCAGATTGAACCACTGAAAAATGGTGAAATTATCGAGGAAGCCGTTGCGATTGTGAAACACTTGCAGCCGCAGAAAACAATCCTGCGCTCAAATCATGTTTCGAATATTCTAAATCTTGCGGGGAGTTATCCAAAAGATCGGGCAAGGTTGATTGCTCAGGCAGAAGCGGCTCTAGCAGAAGCCCGTTGTCATCCTGATTGGTTTTCTCAGGCGCCTGATTACGGTGAGGCATATTTCTGATGGCGTTACAAAAAAAGTCCGTTCTCCTGTGTTACAGCAGCTTTTCAGGGCCTTGACATCCTTGTGTATGCCTTCACCCCTGAAAAACCACTACGCCTTGGAGAACGGACTTTTTGCTTACCATTCGTTTTTTTTGCAAGTAGCAGTTATTTTTACTTGCGTTGAAATGTCTTTTTAGCAAATGAATATTTGAAATTCATGTGATCTGTATAGGTTTCTTCCAGAATTGCAACAACGTCTTCAGTAAATACCAGTTCCTCATCTGTTGGAATGACAAAAACCTTGATCGGAGAATCAGGGGTGGTGATGGTTGTTTCCACTTTGCGGGTCATCGTCGTGCGGTTTTTCTCCTTATCAAGTTTGATGCCGATATGTTCCAGGTCTTCAAGGGCTTTTTCACGGATCAGCCAAGCCATCTCACCGACCCCGGCGGTAAAGACGACAGCATCCAGTCGACCAAGGATTGCGCAGTAGGCGCCAATATATTTTTTGAGTCGATAGCCTTCAATCTCCAGTGCCAGGTTGCAGCGTTCATTGCCAGCATCAGCGGCTTCAATAACGTCTCGGCGGTCTGTAAACTCACCAGTAATACCCAGAATCCCCGATTTTTTATTTAGAATGCTGTCGATTTCTTTTGGGGAAAGATTCTCGCGCTCCATAATGAATGCTGGAATTGCCGGGTCAATATCTCCGCAGCGGGTTCCCATGACAGCGCCCTCTAGAGGCGTGAGACCCATTGAGGTGTCGATCGAAATGCCATTTTTGATTGCCGTGTGGGAGACCCCGTTACCAATATGCATGGTAATAAGATTGCAGTCTTTGGAATCTTTCTGCAGAAGAACCGCAGCGCGCTTGGATACGTAAAGATGGCTGGTGCCGTGAAAACCATAACGCCGCACACCATGCTTTTCATACCATTCTAGTGGAACCGGATAAGTATAGGCATGTTCAGGCATCGTCTGGTGAAAAGCGGTATCAAAAATAGCGATATGGGGAACATCAGGAAGATTTATTTTAGCCGCTTCAATCCCGGAGATATTTGGTGGATTGTGCAGCGGAGCCAGATGTTGAACTGCCTTGATGGCATCAAGGACAGTGTCGTTGATCAGCACAGAACAGGTAAACTTCTCACCACCATGCACGACCCGATGACCTACGGCTGAAATCTGACTCATGTCTGCAACAACGCCGTAGGTTTTATCTGTAAGGATTTTGACAATCAGGTGGACGGCAGTTTTGTGGTCGGGACACTCATATTCTTCCCGGTAGGTTTCGCGGCCGGGAACTTCATGAATGATATAGGAATCGCCGATGGTGACACGTTCAACCATCCCCTTCGCAATGACCACGTTCTTTGTCCAGTCAAATAGCTGATATTTCACCGATGAGCTACCACAATTCAGTGCTAGAATGTCCATACTTAAATCTCCTTGAAGTCAATGAGTCGTCTTATTTGAAACTGGGATTATCTGAAACTGCGGTGGAGATAACCCCCTTTAACCATAAAGTTAATATTGATAGAAACGATCAACAAGCTAGCGTGAATGGCAGTTTTTTGGCAAGGTTTTTTCTACTCTGGACAGCGGCTTGAATATCTGATAAAAGACAAAACGACGCACTCGATAGTCGAGTGAAAAAACTCATATTTTGGAGGAATAATCATGGCTCATGTAATTTCTGACGAGTGTATTGCTTGTGGTGCTTGCCTGCCCACTTGTCCCGTTGATGCAATCAGTGAAGGCGATATTTATACTATTGATGCCGATCTCTGTACTGATTGTGGTGCTTGTGTTGATTCTTGCCCGGTAGACGCTATCTCTGCTGAGTAATTAGCACTGATCAGTAACAAAATTAAGGCGGTAACTGTTTCGTATGGTTGCCGTCTTTTTTTTGCCACGATTGAACACGTTTGAATTAAAGGGGGGAGTGCGCAATAAAGTGTGATGGGAGGAGATAGGTTGGATGTTTATTCGGTGGCAGGTTGAGAAGATGTGACTTTAACACTGAATTCCGAAAGGTTTTTAGGCAGATCTTTAAAAACAATATCAAAAGGGATGGATTGTTTGCTGTCAATTTTCATATTGCTGAGGTGATTGCCAAACTGGTTTCCCATGAGTTTCTCCAGCTCAATAAATGACAGTGATAACAATTTCTCATCGTCAATGGCGTTGCCACAAAAAACAGTTTTTTGCAGCAATGGTTTGCCATTCTGATCAAAAATGACCCCCTTAACCTGTATTGCTGCGCGGGATTCGGCAAAATTATTAATCGCTTCTCCGCGGATCAGAAAAAATTCACCATCATGCTCGTTCTGGATAAATTTCCCCTCCAGTTTGCTGAGGGTGATCTGGCCGGTTTGCACCGGCCGATCAATTTGTTGTCCAAAAATCTGTTGTATCGTCTTATTCAGCTGATCTGTTCCATTCATATAAACAAATACGCCACCAATAATCAAAATTCCCAAAATCAACAACAACAGAACTCTGATAATCCTGGAAACCGGACTCCCTTTCTTGTCCGGAACAGGCTGTGATGGGAAATCAGGTTCAGCTGGCTCTTCTTTCATTTCAGTAACTACACTGGCAACCTCTTCATCAGTCGTCACCGGAACCTCAGCCTCAACCGCTGCATTTTTCTGGTTATCTTCCGCAGCGAAAACTTTTTCAATAGTGCTGACGGATCCTTCGGCAGATTCGGTAAAGGTAAAATCTTCTTCAGTATCTGCTTCCACGCCGAAGGTAAAGGTCTCCTTTTCGGTTGCGCTGGAATCCAGTTCCTGGAATTTGTCGTAATTGAAATCAGATCCCTCAGCGGTTGTTTCGTGGACGCTTTCGCCGGAGAGGGAGGTTTGCTCTATTGAATCGGTGATTGGCTCCTCTTGAAGGGTTTCCACCTCTTCGAGAAACGGCGATTGCTGCTCAAGCGGTTTTTCTGCTAGAAAAACATGCTTACAGCGAGCGCAGCGAACCTTTGCACCCTTGTCAGGAATTCGATCGGAATTAACGTTAAATTGGGTCGAACACTCGGGACAAACAATGATCATCTGGCGTTCTCCTTTGTCGGGGTTAATTCAAATAGTGAACTAACTCTTTGTAGCTAACGTACTGCCTCTGGTTAACCGGGGTTAGTCAGTTTCAACCAGGTAAATATCGGGCAGATTGCGGTACTTTTCATCGTGATCAAGCCCGTAGCCGATAATGAAACCATCTTCCATGCTGATGCCGATATAGTCCGCTTCGATGTCAACTTCGCGGCGTGCTCTTTTGTCGATCAAGGTACAAATTTTTAAGGAACGAGGCCCTTGTAGCAGTAATTTGTTGTAGAGGCTTTCCAGAGTGTAACCACTATCAACAATATCTTCGACAATGATAACATGGCGATCGTGGATCGGCATTTCAAGTTCTTTGCGAAACTCAATGATCCCGGAAGTCTTAGTGCCGGAGCCATAGCTTGCCAGCCGGACAAAATCAATGATCGACGGGCTTTCAATCTCCCGGATAAGGTCGGCGATAAATAAAAAGGAGCCTTTCAAGACTCCAACCAACATGATCTCCTGATCGCCATAGTCCTGGCTTATTTCTTGCCCAAGACGTTTGATTTCTGCAGCTATTCTTTCGCGAGAAAAAAGAATTTTGCGGCTTTGCTCCGCCATTTTGTCTGTAACTCCCAAGTGACTGTAGTTTGCCTGCAACCTATAGCAGGAAAAAAGCAGTTCTGTCAATTGCAACTGATGATTGAAAAGGTGTTTTAGGGAGGGAAATTATGCTATGATTCAGCGCCGTTAGAAAAACAAATGAAAGTTAAAAGGGTCATCTATGCGTTGTTATTTGGTGCTGTTGCTGTGGTTATTCTTCGCCGGTTCGGTTTTTGCCGCACCAGCACTCGTCGTGGAACGTTTGAATCACGATTTCGGCGAGATTGTCCAGGGTGCTGAGGCTACTCATACCTTTCGTTTTCATAACGCCGGGGATCAGGTATTGGAAATCAGCCGGGTGCGTAGCTCTTGCGGTTGTACTGCAGCTCTGTTGACCACCCGCAGGCTGGCACCGGGCTCGATGGGTGAGTTGCGGTTGACCTTTAATTCGCAGGGATTCCGTGGTGATGTGCAAAAGATGGTCACTTTTGAAACCAATGATCCCAAGCATAACGCCGTGAACTTCAGCCTCCGAGCAAAAGTTAAAACTGAGTTGTTTTTGCAGCCACAACGGATCAACTGGGGAGTTGTAAATGAAAATTCTCCATTGCAGGCAGAACTCGAGATTATCAATGATTCAACTCACACGATCACTTTTCAGCCACCTCAAATAACCAGCTCCGGGATCCATGCGGAATTGTTCCCTTTGACCATTGCTGCTGGTGACAAGGCACGCTTAAAAGTTTCGGCGGAGTTTCCTGCCGGTAAAAAACGTCTCGCAGGTTATGTTATAGTTAATAGCGATTTTTCCAATGTTCCCCAGTTGAAGGTGCCGGTATCGGCACGTTTAACCCAGAAATAAACATATTTAATTTTTTGCAAGGAGCGTGTATGACTGAACCAACTGCCAATTCAACTGAGCGAAGGACCTTTCTCGGGATTATTCTGGGCGCTATCGGGGCAATCATTGCTGGAGTCTTCAGTTGGCCTTTATTTCGTTATCTTTCACCGCTTGATAAGGGAGGGGAGGTCGCTCAGGTTCGTGTTGCTCGGCAACAGGTCGCTGTTGGCGGCACTCATTTTTTTTCTTATCAGGGTCGACCGGCAGTATTGTTACAGCCGCAGGCTGGTGAGTTTATCGCCTTAAGCGCAGTGTGTACCCATCTTGGTTGTATTGTTAAGTGGGTTGACGAATCTCAAGAATTTCTTTGTCCTTGCCATGGGGGCCGTTTTTCTCCGGCAGGGCAGGTGCTTGGTGGTCCCCCGCCCAAAGAACTGGCAACCTATGCTGTTACTGTTGACGGTGATGACATCCTGATTGGCTGAGGAGGCTTGGAATGAATTTGCAAAAAGAAGCGATAGATTGGCTCGACCGGCGCCTCGGAGTTCGAGAACTTCTGCATAGTAATCTTGGTGGCTATTTGTTGCCACGTAATGTCAACATCTGGTACACCATGGGCGCCGTTTTAATGGCCATGTTCGGGCTGCAGTTTTTAACTGGCATCCTGCTGTTAGTGTACTATGTGCCGGACACCGGAAAAGCTTTTGCCAGTGTTACGGCAATTATGAACGAGGTACCTTACGGTTGGTTGATCCGCTACCTGCACGTTGTCGGTTCAAACCTGATCATGGTTTTGCTGCTGTTGCATATGTTGTCGGTTTTGTTTATGGGCAGTTATAAGCGTCCCCGTGAACTGACTTGGATATCCGGTTTTCTGCTGTTTAATCTGGGATTGGTGTTCTGTTTAACCGGTTATTTGTTGCCATGGAGTCAGCTCTCTTTCTGGGCAACGACAGTAGCAACAGATGCTGCCGGTGCTATCCCGGTAGTTGGTGATTTTTTGATTGAATTCTTGCGCGGGGGGCCTTCAGTCGGTGAGGCGACGCTGGGTCGGTTCTTTGCCCTGCATGTCATGGGTCTGCCGATGGCATTTCTTGGCCTGGTTGGATTTCATTTGTTCTGTGTGCGCCGGGTTGGCATTTCCAGCCCACCATTCGGTGAAGATTATCGTCCTGCTGAATTAAACCAAAGTTTTCACCATGAAGAACATCTAGGTGGGGTTCCTTTTCATCCGAATTACACAATCAAAGATCTGTCGATGGTCTTTTTTGTGCTGGCCGCTCTGGTGGCGATCACTTTCTATGCCCCTTGGTTGTTTATCCCGCCTGATGCACTGGAGCCGGCTGATCCCTTTGTCACTCCAGAGCATATTAAGCCGGAATGGTACTTCCTTTGGGCATACCAGACTTTAAAAATTTTTCCCAGTGAATTGCTTGGACTGGCCGCACAAGGGGCAGCGATGGGTTTCCTGGCAATGTTACCATTTCTTGATCGAAGCCCGGAGCGGCGGCCAGCGAAACGGCCGATTTTTGTAACTCTTTACCTGCTGGGAATTCTGTTATTTGTCGGCTTGTCGATATGGGGGCATTACTCATGAAACAGTCTATCGTCATCTTTCAAATATTACTGGCTATGCTGTTCGTTGTTTTTCTGGGGTCAACTGCTTTTGCTGCAGAAGAAACTGTCTGTATCCAATGTCATGGTGGGTTGGACGGTTTTTTGGCAGAGCCGGTTGGTCAGTGGCAGACAAGTGTTCATGCGGCTAACGGAATCTCCTGTCACGATTGCCATGGTGGCGACCCAACCGATTTCGAAATGGCGATGGCTCCCGAACGTGGATTTGTCGGCGTCCCTGAATACAATGAAGTTCCCGAGTTCTGTGGAAAATGTCACCTGGGGGTCAAGGAAGACTACTTGGCTAGTGCTCACGGCCAGGCGTTAGAGGCTGGTGGTGCTCAGTGCGTTGTTTGTCATGAAAACCACGCCATTCAACTTGCTAATATCGATTTAATCAATCAAGACAGTTGCTCACGCTGTCATGACTATGAACGGGCTGCGCAGATTAAACAGGAAATCAGCGCAACGGAGGGAACATTGACAAAACTTGAAACATCTGTCGCCTCACTGCATCGGGTTGGAATCGATACCGAACGATTAAAAGAAGATTTGTTCTCTTCGCGTAATTCTTTCAGAAGACTTTTTCATACTGTCAATATTGATAAAATTAAAACCCAGACGGCAAAATTTGACCAGGAATTGAGTGAAACCAAGACCGTGGTTGCCGGTTATGAAAATTCCTTGGGGCAACGAAAACTGGTTGGCGGTGTCATTGTTCTGCTGTTGTTGCTAGGTGGTTGTATCGCCCTTCTGATTCGTCGGAGTTATCACGACGAAGAATAAATGTAACTATTCAGCATATCTGTTAGTTAAACCGGGACAGCCCCCGATGACCCTGGGGACAGTCCCGGTATAACGGTTTTGCAACTGCGTCGGGTCGCGCCGCAAAAGCCTGGGGCAGCCCCGCCCGGGCAGAGGGGTAGGTTTGATATGTCCCGCCAGATCAAGGTTGACCTGTGGCTAGTCTCCATCCAGGTTGCGTTGAATCTTACGTCCCAAGTAGAGTCCGATGGATGCCCCCACGATGCTTGCCAGATAAGAGCCCATGATTCCCCCAACAGAAACACAGTGCCAACCGATTGCCCCACCAATTGAGATGGTCACCATCAATATGATTGACCTCAGTGACATTCACACTCCTTTAAAACCGTGATAGTCAGTTCAAGCCCTACAGCCTACAGTTGATTTTTTTCTGCACCTAGATGGGTACGGTTCAAGATATTAGCTACCCCAAATACAGCACATTGATACAGAGAATTCCAGTTGCATTAAAAAGGGGTATAGCGTATATAGTACAGCCCATGCGCCCGTAGCTCAGCTGGATAGAGCGCTGCCCTCCGGAGGCAGAGGTCATAGGTTCGAATCCTATCGGGCGCACCAATGATTTTAAGTACTTAGGTCTTTTTGGTCTAGGTGTTTTTTATTAGTAAGTGCATGGTAAGTGCGATACTCCTCTGAATAGAGGTGTTATAGTGCGTATAAAATGATTTTTAAAATAAGACCGAAAATCCTCGTGTTAGCAGTTCGATTTTGTCTCTGTAGGTCATCAACTTCAAGCACTTAGCGTTAATTAGTTAGGTGCTTTTTTTGTTTCTATCGCTCTGGGTGGCCCATTGGGTGGCCCTTTTTAAATACCAACCCCGGAAATGATGCCTTCTTCGCTTACTTTCATTGGCTGAGTTGGTCATGCCTTAA
>JASJGU010000299.1:0-13689 GCA_033791385.1 Desulfuromusa sp. | reverse complement strand
ATTTGCAATCGAGCAACGATCTGAAAACAGCAGAAAACCATAGTGTGACTTGTCAGGAAAATTACCTTAAAGCAAAAAAGGAATTGGAATCTCTGCGGGAGGCATTGCGAGATGCTCGTCAAGAAATACTTGCGCTGCGCAAGAGTGACCGGGATCTGGACGCAATTGAGGCTGCTGGAAAAGTGGTTAGGGCGCTGATCGATACGTACAATGAAATTCGTAATATTCAGGCAGAAATCCAAGGCAACGCCTCGAAAGTTGACCTCGCGATGCAAGCTGTTGAAACTCAGAAGGGTGAGATGCAGAACGCCAAACAGCGGAGGAAAGAGTTGTTTTCTGTTTGGCTAGAAGGTCAGGCGGTACGGATTGCTGAGACCTTGCAGTCTGGACATCCGTGCCCGGTCTGCGGGTCGATCGAACATCCTGAGCCCCAACAGCGGCATACCGGTAAGAATATTACCGATGAGCAATTGACTGAGCTGGATGAGCAGATTGTCCGGATCGAGGAACTGCTGGCGAAGAAAAAGGAAGAGCTAACCAAGCTGCAGGACGTGCAAAATAAACGCTTTACCCGCAAAGAAACCTTGGAGCAAACCTTAGGGGACGAGAAAAATGTTCCCTTTGATATTCTGACTCAACGGCGGGAAGCTCTCAAAGAAACCTATCGGGCTGTTAGTCGTAACAAGCAAGCCATCGAAACATTGGAACAGCAGATTACCTCTCAGGAGAAGCTCGAAAGAGAAAATCAGGTAATTCTGGAGCGGGAGCAGGGCGCTTGGCAAAGAGCAGGGACTGATGTCGCAAGGCTGGCTGCGGTTGTTGCCGCTCTTGAGCGAGAAGTAGCGGAACAATATCGTGAACCAGGTGCCCTGGCTAAAGAGATAAAGAATCAGACGAGGAAGATTGAGGATCTTGAAAGTGAACAGAAGCAGACTGAGGAGAAATATCGAACGGCGAATGAAACCTGTACGGCGATAAACGAGAAGGTGAGTGGCGCAGCTGATGACTTAAGGCGCTGCAACATAGCATTTGATCAGTCAAACACCGATTACAATTCAAGACTAGGGACTTCATCTTTTTCAAATGAAGCGACATTTCTTGCGGCAATCCTTACTGATAATCAAATCTTAGAACTTAAAAATTCTATTGAGTCATTCAACACTACCTTGGCAATGGCTGATGATAGACACAAGAAAGCCGTGAGTGGCGCAAAGGGGCTGACTTTTGCCAATCTGGATGAGTTGCAAATAACTCTGGACGCAGCGAACGCAGAATTAAATCAGCGAAAAGAAAACCGGATTGCGCTGCAAACAACTTTAGAGGCAAAAGAAAAAGAACTAAAAAGAGCTGAACAGGAGCAGAAAACCATTGATGCACTGGACAAAAACTATCAGTCTCTTGGCCGAATTGCTGAGGTTGCTAACGGCAGTAACAATAAAAAGACCTCTTTCCACCGGTTTATTTTGCAGACGCTGCTGGATGAGGTGCTGGAGGTCGCTTCTCACCGGTTGAAGAAGATGACCAACCAGAAATTCTATTTATCACGGGATGATGGCTTGCGTGATGCGCGTAAGCAGTCGGGACTGGATCTGATCCTGACCGATACCTTCACTGGGACTCAGCGATCGGTCAAATCCCTTTCCGGGGGGGAGGGTTTTCTTGCAGCTTTGTCGCTGGCCCTTGGTCTTTCCGATGTGGTGCAAGCTCACGCCGGGGGGATCAAACTGGACACCATTTTTATTGATGAGGGTTTTGGTAGTCTGAGCCCAGATGCTCTGGACCAAGTTGTAGATGTGCTCAACAGCTTGTCTGGCGAAGGTCGGTTGGTAGGGATTATCTCCCACGTTCCCGAATTGAAACAGCAGATCACCGCTCAACTACAGGTTAAAGAAGGGTTGGCTGGTAGCTCTGCCTCATTCCGAGTATGATTTAACCCGTCTTCAAGAAAAAGGCTTTAAAAATTGGTTTATTTTAAATAAATTTTACTATAGAATGTCTTTCTACCCTTTTCGGTTAGGTCACAACATAACTGCAAGAAATTAGTTGGAGGCAAGAATGGCAGCAAAAATGAGGTTTGGTATCTCGCAAAAATTATTTTTTACACTACTGGTGGTTGCTTTGGTGCCCTTGATCAGCATCTGGTTTGTCAGCTATCAAAGTATTACAGGTCTGACAGAGGCAAAAGTTAATCAGGAGCTGACTGCTATTAACAACAATCTGATCACATACGTTGATGACTGGGTCGATATGAACCAACGGATGTTATTGCAAAATGCTGCTTTGAATGAAATGCAATCTATGCAGCCACGGCCTCAAAACCTAGCACTTAAAACTATTACCAAATACTATGATTGGGCATATTTAGCATTTACCGTCGACCCGAAGGGCAATAATGTCGGCCGCAGTGATGGTAAAAAGACAAAGTATTATGGTGATCGTGATTATTTTAAACAGGTTATTGATGGTGCGCAGTTTGGCAAACAGATCCTGATTGGAAAAACTTCTGGCAAGCCGGCGATGGTTCTTTCGACTGGTATTTTTGATGCGGCCGGGAAACTCAAGGGGGTTTTAGCCCAGGCAATGACTTTGTCGGAGCTTTCTGGAAAAATTGTCAGCAATCGAATTGGTGAAACGGGCTTTGCTTTTCTGGTGGATGAAAAAGGTGAAGTTGTCGCTCATCCAGATGCTGAGAAAACGCGTTTACGGGTCGATTTAAGTAAACATCAAGCCGTTTTAAATTTAAGTCAGGGTCAAGCGACGACCGTTTTTGAAGATTTTAACGGTGATAAAGTTGTTGCTGTTGCGCAGACAACTGCCCAAGGTTGGACTATGGTCAGTCAACAGAATTATTCTGAGGCTTACCAGTTGATTAAGGCAGAAAACCAGAAAGCACTTTACTTGTTAATTGCAACTTTAATCATTGTTTGCGTTATTGCCATATTCGTGTCGCGCTCTTTGACGGCACCAATTCGTGATTTGACCGCGGTTGCTGATAAATATAGTCAGGGTCAACTGGACCTTAAAATCACTGGACTTGATCGGAACGATGAAATCGGACAGCTTAGTCAGGCTATTGAACGATTAGGGACCAGCATCCGGATGGCGATCAGTCGTTTGCAGAAAAAGAAATCTTAGTCCTTCTCTGTGGGGCAGCAATTTTGCTGCCCCACTTTTCAATGAGTTGTAAAGTATTCATATATCCAATCAAAATACCCTTCTAGATACTCTCTTCCGCATATATTCATTTTCATTTATAGTCCCTCTGTTAAGATAGAATTGCCCTGGCAAGTAACTTTTTTTGTAATCTTTAAAGGTTTTTTGGTGTGAGAGATTTTAAACAAAAAGTCATTACAGCGGCGGCAGAAGGTGCGTTGGTGCTTACCGTCAATAAACGTTTGTTTCGGCATTTGCGTGATTGTTTTGATCAGCAGATGCTGGCGCGGGGAGAAAGTGTCTGGTCGACGCCACATATTGTCAGTTTTGAGGGTTGGTTAAATCAATGTTTGTCCGATCTGGGTGAAGGCTGGCGGTTATTGAATCAACAGCAACAACAATGCCTCTGGGAAGAGCAGATAGAAAATACTTCTCGCGGGACAACTTTGGAACTGTTGCAATTGTCTAAAACTGCTGAAAAGACTCTTCAGGCCCACCGTTTACTTAACGAATATAATCTGTCACTGGATGGCCAAAAACTGACCGAGGATCAGCAAGCTTTCCACTCTTGGCAACAGCGCTATCAGGAACAGTGTCAACGGCACGAATGGCTTGATCAGGGTGATCTGCCTAAGCAGATCTGTGCAGCACTGGAAAACGGGCAGATCGATGTGCCGCAACAGGTTTTACTGGTCGGTTTTGATCAGCTATCACCGGATCTGTTGCTGTTGATGAAAACGATCCGGGCCGCTGGGGGGTGCTGTGATGAACTGTCACTGCAATCAGAACCAGCTGGTCGAATAATCAGTTATGCCGCACGCGACAGTCATCATGAGATAGAATCGGCAGCTCGTTGGGTACGACGTTTGTTGGACCAGGGGGCAGAATCGATTGGTGTGGTTGTTCCAGATTTACAGGTCAGCCGTCGGCAGATTGAACGGGTTTTCCGGGAACAGATCGACCCTGCAGCAACTACTGCATTGGACGATGATGAGGCGATTTTTAGTTTGTCACTGGGTGGATCACTGACAGAACAGGGAGTTGTTTATGCTGCCCTTGAATGTCTGGGAGTTGGCAGGCAACTGACTCTTGATTTGATATCCTTTTTGTTGCGAACTCCCTATCTTGCCGGTGCGAACAAGGAAGCAGACAGCCGCGCCCGGTTCGATCAAAAGCTCCGTTCTTTTCGACAGCAGAAATTTAAGATAACGGGGCTCCAATCGCTATTGGAAGGTAAACCAGACTTAGACGGTTTTTTACAGCTTCTAAAAAAAGTTCAAGCGAGTCAGCAGACCAATAATAAAGTCCTACCCGGTGTTTGGGCGGCTCGATTTGCCGATGAATTACAAGGTCTTGGGTGGCCTGGGGATAGATCTCTGGCGAGTAGTGAATATCAGGCGATCAAGGTCTGGCAGGAAAAAGCATTATCTGCACTGGTAGCACTCGACCCACTGCTGCCACCGATCAATCGGCAGCGGGCGTTGAGTTTATTGCGTCGAATCAGTAAGGATATCGAGTTCCAACTCGAAAGTCCGACCGGGTCAGTACAGGTGCTCGGTTTGCTGGAATCTTCTGGCCTTGATTTCCAGCATCTGTGGGTGATGGGGATGGGAGAAACCGTTTTGCCCGCGCGGCCACAACCGAATCCTTTTATCCCCTTAGATTTACAGCGGCTTCACGATATGCCACATGCCAGTGCTGCACGTGAGTTGCAATTTGCCGAGCAGGTGATTGCGCGGCTTAAGTCTGCCAGTGATGATCTTGTCTTCAGTTTTCCGCAGCGTGATGGTGCTTGCGACTTGCGTCCGAGCCCGCTTATTCCTACTTATGAACCAGAAAATTTACCGCAGCTGGCTGAGTTTCAGGACCTTTCGTTTTTGCTGCAATCAAGGAACGATACGCTGGAATGTCTGGCCGATTGGCGCGGTCCCCGGTTAACCAAAAAGCAGGTTGAGGGCGGCACCCGCTTGCTTAAAGACCAGGCTCATTGTCCTTTCCGGGCCTTTTTTCACCATCGGTTGCATGCGCAAAGATTTGCCGAATCGGTTCTGGGAATATCCCCCATGGCTCGCGGAGATCTGGTTCATCTGGTTCTGGAGAAGATCTGGAAACAGTTACAGAATCAGGTGAATTTACTGGCTTTGGAGGAACAAAAACGGAGTGAGTTGGTACAATTGCAGGTGATGGCTGTACTCAACAGTTATTTTGAAAACAAGTCTCGACCCGCAGAGCAATTATTGCAGTTGGAGGCTGAGCGAGTAGCTATCTTGGTTCAAGAGTGGTTGGAAAATGTTGAAATGAAGCGTGATTTTTTTCAGGTGTTGGAAACAGAACAGCAACATGTGGAAAAAATCGGCGCGCTGCAAATTCGGCTGCAGGTTGATCGGATCGACCAGTTGGAGAATGGTCAGCGGATTGTGATTGATTACAAAACTGGTGCTGATCTGCATGCTGAAGAGTTTCTCAGCCAACCGCTGGTTGAACCACAATTACCTATTTATGCAGTTGCTGATCCAGATTTTGAGCCAGATGGAGTTGCATTTGCGCAGCTGCGGCGAGGGGATTGCCGTTTGCTTGGGGTTGTCAAGGAAAAGGGGTTGCTTGGTCGAGTACGTGAGCTCTCTTCCTATTCGCAGGCAGAAGCGTTAGGGATTTCAACATGGTCAGAATTGCTGGTTTTCTGGCGAGAGCAGCTACATCTGTTGGCGGAAGGTTTTGTCTCTGGTGAAGCCGTAGTTAAACCTTATGATCTAGTTAAAAGCTGTCAGTTTTGTGACTTGTCCGGAATTTGTCGTGTTCAGGAGCGTAGTGCCGAATTTGGAGCTTCTGATGATTGCTGATGTCAACCAGCGCGCTGCTGCTATCGATGTCACTCAATCCTGCATTGTCCAGGCTCCGGCAGGCTCCGGTAAGACCGAACTGTTGATTCAGCGGATGTTGGCTCTGCTGGCTGAAGTTGAACAACCACAACAGATTCTTGCCATCACTTTTACCAATAAAGCCGCGGCAGAAATGCGCCAGCGGTTGCTTCAATCCTTGGAAATGGCGCGGGATTTTTCTTGCCCTGCCGAACCCCATGCGGCGAAAACCTGGCATTTGGCAGCTAAAGCCCTGCAACGCCATGGTGAGACCCTGTTGCGCAACCCGGCACAATTATCAATTCAGACTATCGATAGCTTTAATGCCTCTCTGGTACGAAAAATGCCTTGGACTTCGCGGTTTGGCAGTTTGCCTGAAATCAGCGAAGACGCCGATGCCCTTTATCAATTGGCAGCTGAAAAGTTGTTGTCCCGGCTTGATCATGGCGACACCGGACAGCAGTTGCGAGTGCTACTTCGCCATCTGGATAATAACGTGACTGTGGTGCAGCAGATGTTAGTTGATATGCTGCGGCGCCGGGATCAATGGTTACGCCATATGCTTGCTGATGATGAAAACACGCGCCAGAGCTTGCAGCAGGGGCTGGAACTGCTTTGCAGTGATCAGCTTAAAGCGGTAAGAAAACTTTTCCCGGTTGAATTGATATCAGAACTGCTGTTTTGCCTTCAATTTTCTGCTGCCAAATTGGACGATCCCTCGCGTGTCGTATTTCATGATCTGCAAGATTTGCCGGAGACAGGGTTTGGCGATCTTCCCGGTTGGTTCAAAATTGCCGACTTACTGCTGACTGCTGCCGGGGATCTAAGGAAAACGGTAACGAAAAACAACGGTTTTCCGGCTGGTAATGAGAATAAACCGGCAAAGGAGCGGATGCTTGCTCTGCTGGGACAACTAGCTGCCGATTCTGCTTTTATGCATCGTCTGGCAAAAATCAGAAAATTACCCCACGATGGATATTCTGACGGGCAGTGGCAGCTATTGCAAGCGTTGATCGAACTGTTACCTGTTCTGGTTGCTGAGCTCTGGTTGGTGTTCAGGGCTTCCGGACAGACTGACTTTGTGGAAATTGCCCTGAAGGCAAATCAAGCATTGGGGGAAGCAGATGATCCGAGCGATCTGCTGCTGAAAATTGATCATAACCTGCAACATATTCTGGTTGATGAATTTCAGGATACCTCGCGGCTGCAATATCGATTGCTTAATACTCTGACCGCTGGATGGATAGCAGGGGATGGCCGTACCCTCTTTCTGGTTGGTGATCCGATGCAGTCGATTTATCGCTTCCGCGAGGCCGAGGTCGGATTGTTTTTGAACAGCTTCAGGGGGCAGTTTGGGGATTCTCAAATTGAATTGCAACCCTTGCAACTCTGCTGTAATTTTCGTTCGCAGCAAGGGATCGTGACCTGGGTCAATGAAGCTTTTGCTGCTATTTTCCCTCCATCAATGGATGAGGCGACCGGGGCGGTTTCACTGACGGAAGCGATCTCGATCAAGCCATCACTGACCGGTGATGCCTGCCTGATTTATCCCCTTGTCGGAAGAGATGACCGTGTCGAAGCGTTACAGGTTCTTGAACTAGTACAACAGGCACAAACTGAAGACCCGCAACAGACTATAGCAATCCTGGTTCGGGGACGTAATCATCTGCGCGAGATACTCCCTCTTTTACGCCAATCTGGGATTAGTTATCAAGCTCAGGATATTGATCTTCTTGGCGCCAGACCGGCAGCTCTTGATGTTGTCCATCTGACCCATGCCTTATTGCATCGAGCTGATCGACTATCATGGTTGGCGGTGTTGCGTGCCCCTTGGTGCGGTTTGACCCTCGATGATTTACATGTGCTGGTAGGGGACTCTCCGCAAAAAACGATCCCGTCCTTGTTGGCTGATGAACAGCTTAAGCAGCAATTAACAGCCGACGGGCAACAGCGATTGTCACGTATCTGGCCAATTCTTCAAGCTGGGTTAAAACGGCACGGCAGGCTGCCTCTTCGACAGTTGGTTGAAGGCTGCTGGTTAGCTTTAGGGGGTCCTGGCTGCAATAGTGATGAAGGTTTTTTTGATGCTCAGATGGTTTTTGACCTGCTGGATAAACTGGATCAGGGCGGCGATCTGGAAAGTTTCGAAAAACTTGATCGTGGATTGAAAAAAAAGTTTGCCAACCCGGACAGCTTGGCGGATGGAAAACTACAAATCATGACGATCCATAAGGCCAAAGGGTTGGAGTTTGATACGGTTATAATTCCTGGATTAGGAAAAACCACCGGTCGGGGAGATAGCCCCTTACTGCGCTGGCAGGAACATCCCAAGTATGGATTGTTGCTGGCTCCGGTTTCAGCCCGGGGAGAACAGGAGAAAGATCCGATTTATCGGTTAATCGCGCACCATGAAGCAGAGAAACAGGATTTGGAGGCGGGACGGCTGTTATACGTTGCTAGCACCAGGGCAATTCGGCGCTTGTATCTGCTTGGACATGCAGAGGAAAATAGTCACGGTGACTTGAATCCACGCAAGGGGTCCTTGCTGGAAAAACTCTGGCCGCTGCTTCATGGTGACTTTTTAAAGGCTGAACGACACAGTCATTTGATTGACGATGAATTTAACCCTCCAATGCTTCATCGACTGCCGCAAAATTGGATTCTGCCGGTACCAAATTCGGTAAGTTTATCAATTTCTCAAGTCACTGATACTGCATCCTCGAACCTAGACTCAGAAACAATTTTCAGCGGTTGGGAAAATCCTGCTCATCGTCATGTCGGGACTCTGGTTCATTTGCAACTTGAGCAGATTACCAAATTTGGAGCGGATTTCTGGCGAATGACTGATAAGGATGTGTTGCAACGCAAGATGAAGCGTTCTTTAAGTAGTTACGGGGTGGCGGATGCTGATTTAGAAGAAAGTGTGCAGAAGGTTATTGACGCCATTAATAAAGCGCTGACCAGTCCGCGTGGCCAATGGATTTTGCATGACCATTCTGAACCGGGCTGCGAGATTCCGTTAACTGGTATAGTCCACGGGAAATTGATCCATGCAATCATTGACCGTACTTTTGTTGTAGATGGATGTCGCTGGGTGATCGATTATAAAACCAGCACCCCAAAAGATGGTGAGACAGACGTAGAATTCTTACATAGAGAAGCAGCGCATTACCGAGAACAACTAGATGCTTACGTTCAGCTGTTGGTTTTGCAGTTGGATAATTTTCCGATCAGAGCGGCGCTCTATTTCCCCGTTATTGATGGCTGGTACGAGTATTAGTCGCATTATCTGCTGTTAGAGCTTTAGGCTTTTCCCAAAGTTGGTGAAATTGCATAGTTGTTTATTATTTCCCCAGTCAGATAACTTTTTTGTGGATTAACCTTCACTAGATTTTTAATGGTTTGTGGTGCCAGGTGGAGGCGAAATGTCGACTCTTCCCGTTTAACCAAAGTCAAATCAATATTTTTTTTCATAGAACCTATTCGCATTTCTGTTTCGATAACGTAGCACCACTCCCTGTCACCATCGGCAAAAGAGACCAAACGTCTGGTTTTAACCGGCATAACCGAATAGACTTCGACATCATTGTTGTCTTGTATCGGATGTACGCCGAAGCTGATCAGCAGATCATCACCCTCCTTGAAGGTTGAATAATCAAAAATATTTAGAATTGATTGCCTTGAATCCATCACGACTTGGGCTTCAATTGCAGGAATTTTTAATGCCGGAAAGGAGACCCACTCGCACCAGCCGATATCCAGTAAAAGCGAGTTCTTGTTTTTTTTCATATGTCGTAACTCCCAATAAAAATGTATTATTGTTAATGTTTGGGATGATACCGACTGTTTGCAGGAAAGTAAATTATTCTAATATTAAAATTATAGGCAAAGTAATACAAAAAAAAGCTAAAAATTACATACCGTTATGACTGTTTTCTGTGGCTGATGATCTGCCGAGTCTTACCTGCAACCATTGTGATGTGTTTTTCGCCGACACGGATTCAGTCGACCATAAAACAACATAATCACTTGAATCTAGTCATATAAGTTTCTATTATTATAGATTTTTTTGCTATACTGGCAATTTTGGATGATTTGTCCAGTTGAAAGTACTGGATGGAAGTGTTGTTTCTTTCCGCAGTGGAATGAAATGTTACGCCGTGTATTTAATCACGTTTGAGGGATTTCATGTCAACTCCAGTAAAAGTCGGTGTGTTTATTGTCAGCGTGTTGGTGATTCTTGCTGTTGCTCTGACATTTCTTGTAAAGACACAAATTACTCCCGAAAAAGTTAGACAAACACTCATCCCGATGATTGAAAAATCACTGGATCGCAATGTCGATTTTGGGGAAATAACCATCGGTTTATTCTCTGGTATTTCTGTTGCCGATCTGAAGGTTATGCAAAAGGGCAGTGAAGGGGAGTTCTTTTCAGTTAAATCGGTGGCATTACATTATCGATTCTGGCCTCTCCTGAGAGGTAAAGTCGTTGTTGATCAGGTCCTTTTGGATCATCCCAAAATATACTTTACGCGTATGCCGGATGGTCAATTCAATTTTAGTGATTTATTGCCTGAGCCGATAGTAGCTAAAAATGGTGCCACTGCACCAAGTAATCAAACTAGTTCTAGGTCGTTAGCCGCAACTTTTAATCTTTTGGTGAAAGAAGTCAATGTAAAGGCAGGTGAGTTAGAGTACGTAGATAAGTTTAAAAATGTCCGCTCGCCTTTTCGTTATACCCTGAATAACCTTAATATCAAGGCCAGACAGATAACTTTTGATAAATCCTTTCCCATTGACCTATCAGCTATTATGAATGGTTCCAATATCGATGTTTCCGGACGCTATGATCTCTCTCGTGAAGTAGGTGATTTAACGGTTCACCTGGCACCGTTGGATCTGGTTCAATTTGCACCGTATTATCGCAGCACTTTTCCTGGAAAGATTGGCGCGGCAGAGTTATCTCTAACTTTGGAAGTTGACATACAACCAGAATTGATTTCTTCAAAAGGGAAAATTGCGCTTGACGGTGTTGATCTGGTGCTGGATAAATTTCCGGATGCTGGCTGGGAAAAAGCGACATTAGGCGCAGACTATTTTCTGAACTACAAGAGAGATAAAGAGTTATTGGAAATCTCTACCTTGCTGCTTAGCTTCAACAAAATCAACCTTGGAGCAGAAGGGGAGTTTGATCTGTCTTCATCTGAGCCATATATGGTGTTTACTCTAATCTTGAAACAGTTAGAACTGCGTGAAGTGATACAAAATATGCCAGAAAGTTTAACCAGGGCTTATCAAAAATATAGTTTTGCCGGGTTGATTGATGGTCGGGTCGACCTTTCCGGTAAATTGAGTAGTGGTGTCGATTTAGTTAAATCGGTAAAATTGAGTTTATCTGATGTCCGGGCAAGTGCGGAAAATCTACGTGCCGGAGTCAGTGGAGATATCACTTATATTGATCAAGTTTTGCAGGCAGAGGGTCTGTTTCTACAATATGGCGATCAACAGGTGCAATTGCAGGTTAAAACAGAGAAATTCCCAGATAATCTTTTCCGCGGCGAGTTCCTGCTCAGTGCCGAGACTTTAAATCTTAATAAGATTTTTCCTAAGCATCCAGAGTATCCTAAGTCTGGTGGGGTGGTTAAAGAGGCTCCTGAAAATGGCAATGTCATGCCTCAAGTTAAGAGGCAAAAAAAACTGGCTGATGACATTGGTCCTTTCGATCTTCCCGTCGATATCGTCGGCACCATGGCGATCAAGCGTTTGATCTATAAAGAACTGAATTTAGAAAAAGTGACTGCAGACTTGAGCCTTAAAAATAATCATTTGTCGATTCATAATCTAACCAGCCAAATTGGTGGCGGTGAGTTAAAGGCATCATCACTTATCAATCTTGGAGTGAAAGGCCTTGCTTATCAAGGGCAATTGTCATTAAGTCAACCGAACATCATGACTCTGGCTTCAGGATTGATTCCTGAGGCGAAACAAAGTGTTTCCGGCTTGTTGCAATGGCAGAATAGTTTTTCTGGCAAGGGAACTATTCCTGATAATTTCCTGCAGACCCTTCAACTCAAAGGTGAATTCACTCTTCAGGATGGGGAAGTCAAAGGTTCTCCTCTCATAGAAAGGCTGGCTGGTTTTCTTGGCAACTCTGATCTGAAGATTCTCAGTTTTCAGTCACTGACTGGTCAATACGATTTGCATGATGGTTTGGCACATCTCAGCGGTAACTTGGACAGCTCTAAAACTAAACTAACGCCGAAAGGGACAATCGACGTTGCTGGTCGCCTTAATCTCAACCTTGACGCCCGTTTTTCCCCCGAAATAATGGCCAAGCTGGGAGTCAGCAAAAGCCTTAAGCGGGTTGCGTTGGATCAGAATGGTTGGGGCGTATTGCCATTGCAGATTAAGGGAACATTAGCTCAACCAGAAGTCGGGTATGATTCGGCGGCGTTGCAAAAACAAATATTAGAAAAAGCCATTGAAAAAGCAGATCAGAACCTTTTGGAAAAAATAGCTCCTGATGCTGCCGGAGATGCAGAACCGATCAGGCAAATGCTTGATAATGCTTTGGATAAGTTATTTAGAAAATAAGTGACCCCGTTGCAACTACTGGATAGCGCACTTTTTCTCTGGCAGATGTTGTCAGATCTGGTCGTGTCCAGCTCTGTCTTTCTCCTCACAACTTACTAGTTTTGCAAAACGGACTTATCCCCCTACATGAAGCAGGACTTCGTCCCAGCTCAAAATGTAGAAGGCTCAACCTGATACCAAAAGGTTGGGCCTTCTTGGTCTTACGGATGGTGATTGACAAGCATATTTCCTGCCACCCCAACATGTCTTACCCGGGGAGAGCTTTACTAATTCTTTCGACAGCCCAGTCAACTTCCCCTTTTTTAATAACGAGAGGCGGGGCAAAGCGGATTGTGTCTGTGTGTGTTTCCTTGCAAAGGAGGCCCATCGTCATGAGTTTCTCACAGATCGCCCTGGCGCCGCCCTCAGTCCCTTGAAACAGTTCTATGGCAATCATAAGTCCTCTTCCCCGAACTTCTTTAATTGCCGGATTCTTGATTTTCTTCAGTTCGGCAAGGAAATAATCACCCATTATTGCTGCATTTTCGATCATATTTTCCTCAACGAGGACCTTCAATGCTGCTCTGGCAACGGCACATGCAAGAGGATTTCCGCCAAAGGTACTCCCGTGTTGCCCTGGCTGCAATACATCCAACACCTCGTCATTGGAAAGGACTGCGGAAACAGGGTAGAATCCACCGGAGAGGGCTTTTCCGATCAGAGTCAGATCCGGCACAACGCCTTCGTGCTCTTCGGCGAGCAGCTTTCCTGTTCTGCCTAGGCCCGTCTGAATTTCATCCAGAATAAAAATAACATTGTGTTTCTTACAAATTTTCTGTGCCTCTTTCAGGTAGCCGGCTGGTGGAATGATCACACCTGCTTCGCCCTGAATAGGCTCTACCAAAAAAGCAACGGTATTGGGTGTAATCGCCTCTTCCAGGGCATCTGCATCGCCGAAAGGGATTGTTTTGAAACCGGGTGCGAATGGCCCGAAGTTGTTACGAGCATTATCATCAGTACTGACGCCAACAACTGCAAGTGTTCTGCCGTGAAAATTGTTTTCACAGACGATGATTTCAGCTTTGTTCTGTTCAACGCCCTTGCT